>NZ_JAENSV010000022.1:0-81195 GCF_016613265.1 Pseudomonas sp. MF6751 | reverse complement strand
CGTTACCGCAGGAATGGATATGTACACGGTCCAACTGTGTTGACTGTCAGGCCGTCTTCGCAGGCAAGCCAGCTCCCACATTGGATCGCGGGGCATCAGTTATATCTGTGTCGGCTGCCAGGCCGTCGCGGGAGCAAGCTCCCTCGCCACAGATTTAGCGTCGTGCCGAAGTTGTGTAGATACCTATGCTGTGATAGGGCACTATCAAGCGCCACATAATGGTCAGTGTGGCTTGGCCGCCGCCTGCCACAACACTTCCGCAACGCCTTGGCGCTTGGCAATCACCCTGGCCGCCACAAACAGCAAATCCGACAACCGATTGATGTACGCCAACCCCACACCCTCCAGCGGCTCCACCGCATTCAAGTGCTGACAGCGGCGCTCGGCGCTGCGCGCCAGGCTGCGGCACACATGGGCCTGGGCAATCAAGGCTGATCCGCCGGGCAGGATGAAATTCTCAAGCGGCCCGACTTCCTCGTTCCAGCGATCAATCGCTGCTTCCAGCCGATCCACTTCCGCCGCATTCAGCGCCTTGTACACAGGCATCGCCAGTTCACCGCCCAAGTCAAACAGACGGTGCTGGCAAGGCGTGAGCACTTCAATCACGTCCTTCAACGCCGGGTGCTTGCCGCTTTGTTCTTCAAGGTTGGCCAGCAGCAGGCCCAGTTGGCTGTTCAGGGTATCCACCTCGCCAATCGCTTCCACGCGTGGATGGTCCTTGGGCACGCGGCGGCCGTCGCCGAGGCCGGTCTCGCCTTTGTCGCCGGTACGGGTGTAGATCTTCGACAGGCGAAAGCCCATGGTCAGTGCTCCAGTTGGGTAAGTTCAGTGGGGGGCAATTGGCTGCCGGCCAAAGGCAGGCGCAAGGTAAAGCAGGTGCCCTGGCCCAGGGTGGAATGCACCTCCATCTGGCCCTTGTGGTTGTTGGTGATGATGAAGTACGACACCGACAGGCCTAGCCCGGTGCCCTGGCCGATTTCCTTGGTGGTAAAGAAGGGTTCGAACGTGCGCTTGCGCACGTTTTCGCTCATGCCGATGCCGTTGTCTTCTACCTGGATTTCTGCCCACGGCGGGTTCAGACGGGTGCGCAGGATAATGCGCCCAGGTTCGCTGTCGTCTTCACGCAGGTGAATGGCTTGTGCAGCGTTCTTCAACAGGTTGAGCAGCACTTGTTCCAGCTCGTTGGCGGTGCCGGGTACCGGGCCCAGTTGCGGATCGAACTGGCGGATGATCGCCTGGCCCTTGAAGTCGAAACCAATGGTCAGGTCGAAGTCGTTGCCAGCGATTTCCACGGCCTGGTCGATCAGCGCCGGCAAATCGCAGGGCGCCATCTGGCGATTGCTGCGGCGGCTGAAACTGAGCATGTGGGTAACGATTTTCGCGGCACGCGCCCCGGCCTGCTGAATGCCGTCGAGCAATTGAGGGACTTCGCGGCCTTGCAGGTATCGGTTGACCGTCTCCAGCTCGATGCCCACCTGTTCGGCAAGTTCCAGGTTCTTGGGCAGCTCGGGGGACAGGCGCCGGCGAATGTTCTGCACGTTATGCAGGATCGCGCCCAGCGGGTTGTTGATCTCATGGGCCATACCTGCAGCCAGGCCGCCCACGGAGAGCATTTTTTCCGATTGCACCATCATTTCTTCCAGGGACAGGCGCTGGGTGATGTCGTCGATTCGGATTACCACTCCGCGCCCGGCGCCGCCCATCAACGGGTAGAACGTCAGCGCGTAATGCTTGGGCTCGTCGTCCTTGATCCAGGTGACCCGCTCAATCCGCTCCACCGTGTGTTGCTCCACGGTGGCCTTGATCTGTGGCAGGTACGGCTTGAGCGGCTGGAAGGCCAGGAAAACCGGCTGGTTCAGGGCTTCGTCCAGGCGAGTGCCGGATAGGGCGGTGGCTTCCTGGTTCCACTGGGTAACGTAGAGTTGTTCATCCAGGGCGATCAGCGCCGAGGGCATCGAGTCGATAATGCTGTTCAGGTAGTTCTGGAAGCCCGTGAGCTTTTTCTCGATCTTGCTGCGTACCTGGACTTCCAGTTCCAGCTTGCGGTTGGTATGCCGGGTTTCTTCGGCTAGGCCCTGAGCCTGGTCATACGCAGCCTGGGAGTCGTCGCGTGCGCGTTTGAGCTGCTGCTCGCGGGCTTCGATGCGCGACAACATGGTGTTGAACGCTTCGGCCAGGCTGCCGATTTCATCACGGTTGCCACGCCCGGCGCGCAACGCGTAGTTCTCCTCGCGGGTCACCTGGCGGGACAGTTCTTCAAGTTCATGAATCGGCCGTGTGATCAGGCGTTTGATCTGCCGGGCGATGACCAGCCACAACAACACACTGAAAATCAGGATGCCCAGGCTGGCGGTCAGCGTGCCGGTATAGAACGCCATCGGCAGCTCACTGCTGGCCACCAGCAACAAATGCCCCGAAGGCTGAGTGCCACGGGGCAGGGTGATGACCTGGTTGCTGCGAAATTCAGTGAGGCGCCACGCTTCGATATGCCGGTAGTGGTCCGGCAGGTGCAGGCGGTCGCCGTGCTGCATCTGCGCCAGGCGGTTGCCTTCGCCATCGTACAAAGCGGCGGCGCGCAACGGTGAATAGCTGGTCAGCTCATTGAGCAGCGCCTCGGCCTTGGTCGGAGACTCAAGGGCCTCGGCGGCAAGCGCGGGGTTGGACACCAGTCGACCAATGGACTGCAAGGCCTGGGGGGCCATGCTTTCCTGGGAGATCCAGTAGGCGGCGCTGATAAACGTCAGGTTGGCCACCAGCAATACGGTGGTCAACAACACCAGCAGGGCCGCCAGCAGTTTCTGCCCTACCGGTAGATTTTCAAGACGCTGGCGCAGTGGCATCAGGGGTTTCCCAGGTGATAGACAGGTAGGCAGGGTAGCGCGTGCCTCAGTCGCTGGCCAATCCGCGTGCGCGCAGATATTCGACCAGGCGCGCTTGCAACTGTTGCAGGTGCGGCAACACCAATTGATGGCGGGCCGCCGCCTGGCAGGCATAGCCCAGCAGGTAGCTGATCTCGGTACGTCGGTGGTTGACCACGTCCTGGTGCATGGACGAGTAATTGGCCGCCGTGGCCTGGATCACCCGCTGCACTTCGCTGTGCAGGTCCTGTGCGGCAGCAGGCTGGCCGCAGCATTCCAGCAGCTCGGCCAATTCAGCGCACAAGGTTGCCACTTCACACGCGTGGGCTTGCAAGCCGCCGTTGCGGCACTGGTAAAGCACGGTCAGCGGGTTGATGGCGCAATTGAGCGCCAGCTTGCGCCACAGGCGCGTGAGGATATCGCTGGCCCAATCGTGGGGAATGCCTGCCGCCTGCAGGTCGTCCAGCCACAGTGGTGGCGTGGGGTGGCTTGCATCCCCCAGCCAGGTGTAACCATGGCCGGCAAATACCACCCGCCAGTCGCGTTCGCGAAACGCGCCTTCGGTACTTGAGGCATAGATGCAACGGGCCAACGGCACTTGTGCAGCCACTGCGTCCTGGCTGCCAAGGCCGTTTTGCAGCAGGATCAGTTCGGCGTCGGGCGCCAGTCGATGGTGCAACTGGGCGATAGCGCTTTGAGCATCGTAGGCTTTGCACGCGACCAGCAGGCGATGAATCGGCTCCGGGCTGTCAGGCGTTTCACCGACTACCGGGTAAGTCTGTTCCACACCCTGCTCGACCAGGGTCAGCCCTTGGCCGGCTCGATAGTCGGCCAGGCGCGCCTCATTGCGCAGGATCAGCCTGACGGGCACCCCCGCACGTGCCAGCCGCGTGGCCCAGAGGGTGCCCAGGCTGCCGGCGCCAAGAATATGCCAGGGGGTCGACATCAGTGTGTATTCCATAAGGTCGCCAGCGGTGAACGGCGCGAAAGAACCGCTATAATGCCCCGGCATTTTAGCTCGGGCGCGCTCCATCTCTACTGAGCCCGCCCCTTATATTGGAGAAATCACATGCCTTCGTTCGACGTGGTATCTGAACTGGACAAACACGAAGTCACCAACGCCGTCGAGAACGCCGTCAAGGAACTGGACCGTCGCTATGACTTGAAAGGCAAGGGCAGCTTCGAATTCAAGGAAAAGGAACTGACCGTCAACCTGACCGCTGAAGCCGATTTCCAGCTGGAAGCGATGATCGAGATCCTCAAGCTGGCCCTGGTCAAGCGCAAGATCGACGTGCAGTGCCTGGAGGTCAAGGACGCCTACGCCTCAGGCAAACTGATGAAGCAGGAAGCCGTGCTCAAGGAAGGCATCGACAAAGAGCTGGCCAAGAAGATCGTGGCGCACATCAAGGACGCCAAGCTCAAGGTCCAGGCCGCCATCCAGGGCGAGCAGGTTCGCGTCACCGGCAAGAAGCGTGATGACCTGCAAGAGGCTATCGCAGCCCTGCGCGCCAAGACCTTCGACATGCCGCTGCAGTTCAATAACTTCCGCGACTGATGGCACTTTGGGGAACCTGTGGGCACTTTTGACGTCCGACGCCCCAAGCATCATTGCCTACAATTGAGCCCTTCGGGGCTCAATTGCGTTGTCAGGCAGTCAATACAGCCTTATCGCCGCACAATAGGAGAAAGTAGATGGATTTGAACGCTGAAATGGATCACCTGATCAAGACCTCCCAGTCTTGGCTCCCCATGATCATGGAATACGGCAGCCGGGTATTGCTGGCGTTGGTCACCCTGGCCATTGGCTGGTGGCTGATCAATGTTTTGACTCACCGCGTGGGCCGTCTGCTGGCCATGCGTAACGCAGACTTGGCACTGCAACACTTCATCACCAGCCTTGCGAACATCGCGCTCAAAGTCATGCTGGTGGTCAACGTGGCCTCGATGATCGGTGTGGCTACCACCTCGTTCGTGGCGGCGATCGGTGCCGCTACCCTGGCTATCGGCCTGGCCTTGCAAGGCAGCCTGGCGAACTTTGCCGGCGGCGTGCTGATTCTGTTGTTCCGACCGTTCCGTATCGGTGACTGGATCGAAGCCCAGGGTACCTCGGGTACCGTCGACAGCATCCAGATCTTCCACACGGTGCTGCGTACCGGCGACAACAAGACGGTGATCATTCCCAACGGCAGCCTGTCCAACGGTCTTATCACCAACACCAACCGCCAGCCGACCCGCAAGGTTGTGTTTGACGTGGGTGTGGACTATGAGGCGGACCTGCAGAAGGCCCGTGAAGTGCTGCTGGCTTTGGCTGAAGACCCACGTGTACTGAAGGACCCTGCCGCCGTGGCGGTGGTGTCGACCTTGGGCGACAGTTCCATCACTGTCTCCCTGCGTTGCTGGACCAACACCCCGGATTATTGGGATGTGGTGTTTATGCTCAATGAACTGGCGCGTGACCGTTTGAAAGCGGCCGGGATTGATATTCCGTTTCCGCAACGGGTTATTCGGGTGATGCAGGAAAGTGCGCCGAAGTAACTTGGCGTGATGCTATCGAAGTTGGCCGAAAGGTCAGCTTTGAAAAACTAGTTACTTAGCTTGCTAGTTGTTTTGTTGGTTGAAATAAAACTGCAATAAAAAAGCCGCTCCCTGTTTAAACAGAGGAGCGGCTTTTTGTTTAAGGCCGAGGCCTCAAGTCATCGTTGTAATTGAACCGGCAATTACAAGATGTTCAGCGGGTAGTTGGCGATCAGACGCAGCTCGTCGATCGACGGCGAACCGTAGTACACGCCATCACCGGAACGGTAAGTCGCTTGACGCAGGCGCAGGCTCAGGTCTTTTGCCGGGCCGCTCTGGATCACGTACTTGGCTTCGATGTCGCGTTCCCACTCTTTGCCATTCGAGGTGGTGCCCGTATTGGCGCCGCTACCGGTTACATAACGGGTCATGAAGCTCAGGCCCGGAATGCCGAAGGTTGCCATGTTGATGTCATAACGCGCCTGGTAGGACTTTTCGCCTTCGGCGTTGAAGTCGGAACGGGCGATGGAGTTGGCCAGGAACACAGTGCCGCCGCCGTCTACGCCGTAACCGTAGTCGCCGTCACCGGTGACTTTCTGGGCTGCCAGGGTGAAGGTGTGAGCACCGATGGTGTACGCGCCCTGCAAGCTGAAGGCGCGGTTGTCGAGCTTGGTCACGCCATCTTTCTCTGCACGTTGCAGGCCGGCGCCGTCGCTCTTGGTGTCGTAGATGTTGAAGTCCAGGGCGAACGACTGATCATCGCTCAGGGCGTGGGTCCAGTTCAGGTTGCTGTAGTACTTGCGGAAGTAATCTTCGGTTTTCGCGTAGTACAGGCTGCCGGTGACTTCTGGAGTGAAGGCATACACACCGCCGACAAAGTCGGTTTTGGTCAGGCCCAGGCTGTCGTGGTAGGTCTGGTTCTGCGCGACGCTGGAAGTGAAGTGACCGCCTTCAAGCTTCAGGCCCTTGATTTCGTTGCTGGTGATGGAGATACCTTGCGGCAGCTCTGGCAGCAGGCGGCTGTCGTCGGAGGCAAACACTGGGGCTGTGGTGTATTGGTCACCGACTTTCAGCACGGTGTTGGAGATGCGGAACTTGACCGCGCCGCCGCCTTTGGAATAGTCATCTTGCGAGCGACCGTCGGAACCGGTTGGGAACAGGCCGGTGCCGGCGCGGCCCTTGCCGCTGTCGAGCTTGACGCCCATCAGGCCGATCACGTCGACACCGACACCAATGGTGCCTTGGGTGAAGCCCGATTCGTACAGGGCATTGAAGCCCAGGCCGGTTTCTTCAGCACGGCTCTTAGAGCCTGGGCCCGACGGGTTGTTACGGAAGTCACGGCTGAAGTACAGCGCGCGAGTATTGATGCTGAACGTGCTGTCTTCAACAAAGCCCTTGGAATCGTCCTGGGCGGACGCCATTGCGAACTGCGAGGTGCCTGCTGAAACAGCCAGGGCGATCATGCTCCACTTCATCACGCGCATCGTGATTTGCTCCTTTGGTTTTAGGAAGAGTACTGCCGTCCCACCTGTATTTTTATCTGGGCGGCTCTTTCTTTTTGTGTCGGCGCAAAGTTATCTCACGCAGACCCTATTGACGATACTTACTCAATTATCCTTTCAGCTTCTTTACGAGGCTGTCGTAAATCGCTAGATCCATGTCGCAAATTCACAGCCTGAAATGTATCCAGGCTGACAACTTCAATGCTGTTTTCAGACTTCTTTCAAAGTTTGAACGCATCCCTGATACACATTGAAACGCCACTATTTTTATCGCGAAACACCTGTGTCCAAACGGGTGTCGTTGCCGACGATATGGGGGTGAATGCAACAAGCGTGCTCAAACCACTTACCGAATGTCATTTTTTCGTGAAAAGTGTGATGAACCTGTAAAAACCGCATAAGCACGGGGGGTTTACGCCATTTCGGTTGGGCTTGACGCCAGGGTGTTACCCCGGTTCGGTGGTACCTGAATCCTGTACCTGGGTAAAACGTTACCGGTTGACCCTTATCAGTGGGTAATCGGCGGATCCCTTTGAGGCACAGGTGGGTCATTTTGGTGCATCCCGTTGAGGCCCGGCCTAGCGTTGCTCACCTGGGCTATTGCCTCTAAAGGGTGCATTTTTTTGCCTGGTTGCCTCAAGGCCGCCAGCATTGCCCGTGAAGCCTTGGGCATTCGAAGGTATGCTGGGCACCTGTTACCGAACTGCCGAACGGAGTGCCACGTGTTCGCCTTAGATCAACGCCTGCAACAAGATACCTTGGCCATTGGGGACTTCCCGCTCTGTCGCCTGCTGCTGTCCAATGACGCCAATTACCCCTGGTTCATCCTGGTGCCGCGCATCGAAGGTATCAGCGAAGTGTTTCAACTGGATGTCGCAGATCAACAAACCTTGTGGCAAGAAACGACGGCCCTGGCGCAGCTGCTTAACGACGGGCTGGCGGCCGACAAGATGAACATCGGCGCGCTGGGTAACGTGGTCAGCCAGTTGCATGTGCATGTGATTGTGCGCAAGCGCGACGACGCCGCCTGGCCAGCCCCGGTGTGGGGCAAGCACCCGGCCCGGCCCTACACCGAAGAGCAGGTGGCCGCGACTCGCAGCCGATTGCGCGAGCTATTGCCTGCCGACTTCATCTTTACCCAGGACTGAACCATGGACCTGCAAGAACGCGTCACCGACCTGGAAAGCCGCCTGGCCTTCCAGGACGACACCATTGAGACCCTCAACGACATCCTGGTCACCCAGCAGCGGGCCGTCGAACGTCTGCAATTGCAAATGACTGCATTGCTCAAGCGCCAGGAAGAAATGGGCGGGCAGTTCGAGTCATCCGAAGAGGAAGCGCCGCCGCCACACTATTGAGTGCGCAGCAATAAAAAAACCGCGACCCAGCCAAGGCTGGATCGCGGTTTTTTTTGCTGCGAGGGCTGGGATCAGCGACGCGGCAGGGCAGCGATGACATCTTCGGCTTGCAGGCCCTTGTCACGGTTCATCACCGAGAACTCTACGCGCTGGCCTTCGACCAGGACGCGATGGCCTTCGCCACGAATGGCTCGGAAGTGGACGAAGATATCGTCGCCCGAGTCGCGGGAAATGAAGCCGAAGCCCTTGGAGGTGTTGAACCACTTGACGGTCCCGGTATCCCGGTTGGTCATGTCATAGTTTTGCGACGCGGCCGCTGGAGACGAGCGGTAGAAGCTGATGGCCAGGTGAAGAACGATGGCGACCACAGCGATCACCAGGCTGAGCAGGATGGCCGGATGGCCCCCGACTTCAGGCATGGGCGCCAGGAGGGTGAGGGTTTGTACGACAACAGTCAGCACCAGCAGCGCACTGACCAGGTTTTGCAGTTGATGACGCGTGCCTTTGTTCCAGTAAGGGATTACCGGTGCGAGCGTCAGGTTAAGAAGGCCGAACAAGGCCAGGTACAGGGCGTCGTGTTGTTCCAGGTAGGGCAGGCTTTCAGGCTGCAGGCTCGGAATAAAGGACAGCAGCAAGGCTGCAACGCCCGTTAGCAGGTGGACGATTTTCAACATTTTGGTTAACTCACGTTAAGACGGATCACAAGGAAGAGCTGACTGGCACGGTTCGCTTCTGAACAATGGGAGGCGTTGAGCACGTGCGCGGGTATCAGCCTATGTGACGTGCCGCAGGAATAAACGGCAGCCACACCGCGTCTATTTAACAGCAAAGGCTGTGCCTACTCAAATCAAGCATTTCGGGGTGTTGCCACGGCCACGGCATTTCTGCGTCAAACGCTTGTCCCAGACAGGTGCGGGATTTTTCAGTGGTGGCCTAGACCCTTCCTACAGGTAAACAGGCCTGCCAAGTCAGATCCCGCAGTCGGTGCGGGGCGATTTGCCGCATGCCGCCCGAGCGTGTCGGGCTGCACGTGGCGCACTCTCTTGCTAGAGTGGAGCTGCACCTGATCAATGAATGCTCGTCAATTGAAGGGGAAACACATGGCAATCGATATTGGTATCAGTGAAGAAGACCGTAAATCCATCGTCGACGGACTTTCCCGCCTGCTCTCCGATACCTATGTTCTGTATCTGAAGACCCACAATTTCCATTGGAACGTCACAGGCCCCATGTTTCGTACGCTGCATCTGATGTTCGAAGAGCAGTACAACGAGCTTGCGCTGGCAGTGGACTCCATTGCCGAGCGTATCCGTGCCCTGGGCTTCCCGGCGCCGGGTGCCTATTCGATTTACGCCCGCCTGTCTTCCATCAAGGAAGAAGAGGGTGTGCCGAGCGCCGAAGAGATGATCAAGCAGTTGGTGGCCGGCCAGGAAGCGGTCACGCGTACCGCGCGAGGCATCTTCCCATTGCTCGACAAAGTCAGTGATGAGCCGACGGCGGACCTGTTGACCCAGCGTATGCAGGTTCATGAGAAAACCGCGTGGATGCTGCGCTCCCTGCTCGAAAACCAGTAATTGTCGAACCCAGGCGGCGCCTTTTCGGCGCCGCCTGCTGGTTTCCCTGCGCTTCCTGGCGTTGTCCTACAACTAACAACTCCCCGTCTTCTGGCTGCGCTGCGCTGGCTGCTGTTTTATAGGCCATCGTCCAATGGGAGAAGCCCATTGGCTGCTGTTTGGCAATGGAGTGTCAGGTGTATGTCACGTGGAGTGGGTAAGGGAATGATGGAAGCCTGTGGTTTTCACAAGATAAAGGTCGACCCTTTTACCAAGGGTTTTGATATGGGGCTGGCCAAGCCACTGTCCCGTTCGGTCAGGCTCAATGGGTTTTCTACCTGCCTGCGGCTTGAACAGATCTATTGGAATATCCTGACGGAAATCGCCAGGCTCAATACCTGTTCGGTCAGTGCGCTGTTGTCCTATGTCGATCGGGAAGTGCATTTGCGTTACGGAGGCGTGAAGAACTTCAGTGGGCTGGTGAGGGTGGTGTGCGTGGTTCACGTCCTCAAAGGCCGGGGCGCTCTCACGTCCGGGGATACGCTCGCGCAGTAGTCCGATGGCCGGCCCTTCAGCCCGACGGGCCCGGTCCTGGGCACAAAGCCGGCTGCGCTGTGTTGATTTACCAGATATAATCCCGCGCTTTGCTGCGCATGCCGGGCTTTATGCACAGGGCAGGGCGTGGCGCTGTAACGATCTGATCGCCGAGACATCTCCATGCCCATGTACGACTATCAATGCGCTTCCTGTGGTCATCAGTTGGAAGCCATTCAGAAGATCAGCGCCGCGCCGCTGGTCGATTGCCCTGCCTGCCAGGCACCTGAGTTGAAGAAGATGTTGTCCATGCCGGGCTTCCGCCTGAGCGGCAGCGGCTGGTACGAGACTGATTTCAAGACCGGTGCCAAGAAGAACCTGGCCGGCGGCGACAAAGCAGACTGAGTTGAACTCTACGCGCAGGCTCCTGCATTATCCGTCCCCTGCTTTAATGTGCGGTGACGAGGCGGGCCTGCCACCGAATTTCGAATTACGAGAAGTGAAACCACGACCATGATGCGCAGCCACTATTGCGGCCAACTGAACGAGACCCTGGAAGGTCAGGAAATCACCCTTTGCGGATGGGTTCACCGTCGCCGCGACCACGGCGGGGTGATCTTCCTCGATATCCGTGACCGTGATGGTCTGGCCCAGGTAGTGTTCGACCCGGACCGCGCCGAAAGCTTCGCCGCCGCCGACCGCGTGCGCAGCGAATACGTCGTCAAGATCACCGGCAAGGTACGCCTGCGTCCGGCCGGTGCTGTGAACAAGAACATGGCGTCCGGCGGCATCGAAGTGCTGGGCTATGAGCTGGAAGTGCTGAACGAGTCGGAAACCCCGCCGTTCCCGCTCAATGAATACTCCGACGTGGGCGAAGAAACTCGCCTGCGCTACCGCTTCCTGGACCTGCGTCGTCCGGAAATGGCCGAGAAGCTGCGCCTGCGCTCGCGCATGACCACCAGCATCCGCCGCTTCCTGGATGAAAACGGCTTCCTCGACGTCGAAACGCCGATCCTCACCCGGGCCACCCCGGAAGGCGCGCGCGACTACCTGGTACCGAGCCGTACCCATGCCGGCAGCTTCTTCGCCTTGCCGCAATCGCCGCAGCTGTTCAAGCAACTGCTGATGGTGGCCGGTTTCGACCGCTACTATCAGATCGCCAAGTGCTTCCGTGACGAAGACCTGCGCGCTGACCGCCAGCCAGAATTCACCCAGATCGACATCGAGACCAGCTTCCTCGATGAAAAAGAGATCATGGGCCTGACCGAGCAGATGATCCGCAACCTGTTCAAGGAAGTGCTGGACCTGGAGTTCGGCGAATTCCCGCACATGACCTTCGAAGAAGCCATGCGCCGCTACGGTTCCGACAAGCCAGACCTGCGTAACCCGCTGGAACTGGTGGATGTAGCCGACCAGCTCAAGGACGTCGACTTCAAGGTGTTCAGCGGCCCGGCCAACGATCCTAAGTGCCGCATCGCCGCCCTGCGCGTGCCTGGCGGCGCGAGCATGCCGCGCAAGCAGATCGACGACTACACCAAGTTCGTCGGCATCTACGGTGCCAAGGGCCTGGCGTACATCAAGGTCAACGAGCGCGCCAACGGTGTCGACGGCCTGCAATCGCCGATCGTGAAAAACATACCTGAAGCCAACCTGAACACGATCCTCGATCGCGTCGGTGCGGTTGACGGCGACATCGTGTTCTTCGGTGCCGACAAGGCCAAGATCGTCAGCGAGGCCCTGGGCGCGCTGCGTATCAAGCTCGGTCACGACCTGAATCTGCTGACCTGCGAATGGGCGCCGATGTGGGTTGTGGACTTCCCGATGTTCGAAGAGAACGACGACGGCAGCTTCAGCGCCTTGCACCACCCGTTCACCGCACCGAAGTGCTCCCCGCAAGAGCTGGAAGCCAACCCTGCAGGCGCGCTGTCCCGTGCCTACGACATGGTGTTGAACGGTACTGAACTGGGTGGCGGTTCGATCCGTATCCACCGCAAAGAGATGCAACAAGCGGTATTCCGCCTGCTGGGCATCAACGAAGTGGAACAGGAAGAGAAATTCGGCTTCCTGCTCGACGCCCTGAAATACGGCGCGCCGCCGCACGGTGGCCTGGCGTTCGGCCTGGACCGTCTGGTGATGCTGATGACCGGCGCCCAGTCGATCCGTGAAGTGATCGCCTTCCCGAAAACCCAGAGCGCTGCGGACGTCATGACCCAGGCTCCGGGTGTGGTGGATGCCAAGGCACTGCGCGAGCTGCACATCCGCCTGCGCGAGACGCCGAAGGCTGAGTAAGGCTGCTGCGTGAAAGCGCGATAAGGTAGCAGGCAGTCAAAAAGGCGCATCTTCGGATGCGCCTTTGCGTTTAAAAGAGGGAAATCTCGCCTGGGGCGGGATTGATAAGGTTTCTAGAGAATTCGGAGTTGTGTTATGGCTGGCCATTCCAAGTGGGCGAACATCAAGCACCGCAAAGAGCGTCAGGATGCCAAGAAAGGCAAGATCTTCACCAAGTGGATTCGCGAACTGACCGTCGCGGCCCGCCAGGGGGGCGGTGACCCGGGCTCCAACCCGCGTCTGCGCCTGGCACTGGACAAGGCGCTGGGCGCGAACATGAGCCGCGACATCATTGACCGCGCCGTGGCCCGTGGCGCCGGTGCGGCCGATACCGACGACATGGTCGAGCTGACCTATGAAGGCTACGGCCCGGGCGGCGTCGCGGTGATGGTCGAATGCATGACCGACAACCGCAACCGTACCGCGGCAGCCGTGCGTCATGCGTTCAGCAAGTGCGGTGGTAACCTCGGCACGGATGGTTCGGTGGCCTACCTGTTCGAGCGCAAGGGGCAGATCACCTTCGCACCGGGCACCGATGAAGACGCGCTGATGGAAGCCGCGATGGAAGCGGATGCCGATGACGTGGTCACCAACGAAGACGGCTCCATCGATGTGTTCACCTCGTTTGCCAGCTTCTACGCCGTGCGTAACGCCCTGGAAGCCGCTGGTTTCAACGGCACCGATGCGGAGATCGTGATGCTGCCGACCACCAGTGCCGAACTGGACCTGGACGGTGCGCAGAAGGTGCTGAAGCTGCTGGACATGCTTGAAGACCTGGATGACGTGCAGAATGTGTATTCGAATGCCGACATCCCTGAGTCTGTGGCCGAACAGCTCGCTTAAGAACGATGAATATCCACTGTGGGAGGCTGGCTTGCCTGCGATAGCATCACCTCGATTTGACAGAAGCACCGAGGTGCCCGCATCGCAGGCAAGCCAGCTCCCACAGGGCTTCTATGCTGTTACACAAATGTGTGCCTGGCACATACCGTTGTAAATCCAACCCGCAGGCGTTATGACTTTAATCCTAGGTATCGACCCCGGTTCGCGCATCACCGGTTTTGGCGTGGTGCAGCAGACCCCACGCGGCTGTGTGTACGTCGCCTCGGGCTGCATCCGCACTGGCGCAGGGGAATTGGCCGAGCGGCTGCAGATCGTCTATCGCGGCGTACGTGAAGTCATCCAGACCTACGGCCCGGTCACCATGGGCATAGAGAAAGTCTTCATGGCCAAGAATGCCGACTCGGCGTTGAAGCTCGGCCAGGCCCGTGGCGCTGCCATCGTGGCAGGTGCCGAGGAGGGCATGGAGATCGCTGAATACACCGCGACCCAGGTCAAGCAGGCCGTGGTCGGCACCGGTGGCGCCAACAAGGAGCAGGTGCAAATGATGGTCATGCACATGCTCAAGCTCACTTCAAAGCCGCAGATCGACGCCTCGGATGCCCTGGCCATCGCCATTTGCCATGCCCATACCCGCTCCAGCCTGTTGCCTCACGGCTTGGGCGCAGCACGTAGTCGTGGCGGGCGCCTGCGTCTCTGATAGCATCAGCGCAATCGTTATTTTTGCGGTCAGGCTCCGATCTGACCCCCAAGCTTTAAGGATCTGAACCGTGATTGGACGCTTGCGCGGCACCCTGGCTGAGAAACAGCCGCCGCACCTGATTCTGGATGTGAATGGGTTGGGTTATGAGCTGGAAGTGCCCATGACCACCCTGTATCGCCTGCCGTCGGTCGGCGAGCCGATAACCTTGCACACTCATTTAGTGGTGCGCGAAGACGCGCAACTACTCTATGGTTTCATCGGCAAGCGCGACCGCGATTTCTTCCGCGAGCTGATTCGTCTCAATGGCGTGGGGCCCAAATTGGCCCTGGCCTTGATGTCGAGCCTGGAAGTGGATGAATTGGTCCGTGCTGTATCGGCCCAGGATACCTCAGCCCTGACCAAGGTGCCGGGGGTGGGCAAGAAGACCGCCGAGCGCTTGTTGGTCGAGCTCAAGGACCGCTTCAAAGCCTGGGAGGTGGTGCCGAGCATGTTCGCCCTGGTACCGAACCAGCCGGATATGCCGGCGGCCCAGGTCGCCAGCGCCGAGAGCGATGCCGTCAATGCGCTGATCTCCCTGGGCTACAAGCCCCAGGAAGCCAGCAAGGCCGTATCGGCCATCAAGGACAAGAACCTGAGCGCTGAAGACATGATTCGCCGTGCCCTGAAGGGAATGATTTAAGTGATTGAAGCCGATCGTCTGATCGCGGCCACCGGCCCGCGTGACCGTGAAGAAGTCCAGGACCGGGCCATCCGCCCGTTGAGCCTGGCCGAATACATCGGCCAGCCCACCGTGCGCGAGCAGATGGAGCTGTTTATCCAGGCCGCTCGCGGGCGCAGTGAGTCCCTGGACCACACCCTGATCTTCGGCCCGCCGGGTTTGGGCAAGACCACCCTGGCCAATATCATCGCCCAGGAAATGGGCGTGTCGATCAAGTCCACCTCCGGACCGGTGCTTGAGCGTCCTGGCGACTTGGCCGCGCTGCTGACCAATCTTGAACCCCATGACGTGCTGTTTATCGACGAAATCCATCGCTTGTCGCCGATTGTCGAAGAAGTGCTGTACCCAGCCATGGAAGACTTCCAGCTCGACATCATGATCGGCGAAGGCCCGGCGGCCCGTTCGATCAAGCTCGACTTGCCGCCCTTCACCCTGGTGGGCGCGACCACCCGCGCGGGCATGTTGACCAACCCGCTGCGAGACCGTTTCGGCATTGTTCAACGTCTAGAGTTCTATAGCACCGCCGATCTGGCGACCATTGTCAGCCGGTCGGCGAGTATCCTCGGCTTGCCCCTGGACCCGGAAGGCGCCTTTGAAATCGCTCGACGTGCTCGTGGCACGCCGCGAATCGCCAACCGCCTGCTGCGCCGCGTGCGCGACTTTGCCGAGGTGCGTGCCAAGGGCCACATCACCAAGGCGGTCGCGGACCTGGCCTTGAACCTGCTGGATGTGGACGAGCATGGCTTTGATCATCAGGATCGACGTCTGCTCTTGACCATGATCGAGAAATTCGACGGTGGCCCGGTCGGCGTGGACAGCCTGGCCGCAGCCATCAGTGAAGAGCGCCATACCATTGAGGATGTACTGGAACCGTACCTGATCCAGCAGGGCTACATCATGCGTACCCCGCGGGGCAGGGTGGTGACGCGTCATGCCTATTTGCACTTCGGGCTAAACATTCCGTCACGATTGGGAGAGATGCCCGTGGTAGACGAATTCCTCGATGCGGTAGACGATTAAAAAGCTTACGCCGGACGATTTATCTGAGCTTTGTGCTGTCCCAGTGTCTGGCGTCGTCATTTGAGTCACTGCAAAAGCGTTCAGGAATGAAAAAACAGTTGCCCAGCCAATTGGCAACCTGAGGAGTAAGCACTAGAGTATGCGCGCGCAAAACGGGGATCAGTCGTTCGCACATCGCTGTCGCGTTTATTACGAGGACACCGATGCCGGCGGCATCGTTTATTACGTCAATTACCTGAAATTCATGGAACGGGCTCGAACCGAGCGGCTGCGGGAGTTGGGTTTTGCCCAGTCCGAGCTGGTAGGCGAGGACCTGTTATTCGTCGTGCATTCCAGCGAGGCGCGGTATTACGCGCCGGCGCGACTGGACGATGAGTTGCTGGTCAGTGCTGAAGTCATCGAATTGAACCGTGCCAGCCTGCGTTTCAAACAGCAGGTCAGGCGGGCCACGGATGCAACGCTGCTCTGTGAGGGGCAGTTCCTGGTGGCGTGTGTGCGCACCAACAGCTTGAAACCTCGGGCCATTCCCGAAACTCTACGCGCGGCCTTTGCCGCCGTGAGCGGCGCGGGTCAACAATCAAAGCAGGAGATTTAGCGTGGAACCTACCGTCGTCGACCATTCCTCCATGTGGAGCCTGGTCAGCAATGCCAGTGTCGTGGTTCAACTGGTCATGCTGACCCTGGTAGCCGCATCGGTTACCTCTTGGGTCATGATTTTTCAGCGCAGCAACATGTTGCGCGCCGGTCGACGTGCCCTGGAGAGCTTTGAAGAGCGCTTCTGGTCGGGTATCGACCTGTCCAAACTGTACCGCCAGGCCGGTAGCAACCCGGACCCGGACTCAGGCGTCGAGCAGATCTTCCGTGCCGGTTTCAAGGAGTTCTCGCGCCTGCGCCAGCAGCCGGGTGTCGATCCTGAAGCGGTGATGGAAGGTGTGGCCCGTGCCATGCGCGTGGCCATCTCCCGCGAAGAAGAGAAACTTGAGCAGGGCCTGCCGTTCCTCGCCACCGTGGGTTCTGTCAGCCCGTACATCGGCTTGTTCGGTACCGTATGGGGCATCATGAACTCCTTCCGCGGCCTGGCCCAGGCGCAACAAGCCACACTGGCCACCGTGGCCCCGGGTATTGCCGAAGCCCTGATCGCCACCGCGATCGGCCTGTTCGCCGCTATCCCCGCAGTAATCGCCTACAACCGTTTTGCCGCCACCAGCGAAACCTTGATTGGCCGTTACTACACCTTCGCCGATGAATTCCAGGCGATCCTGCACCGTAAAGTGCACACCAGCGAAGAATAAGCAGGTAATTCCCAATGGCTTTAATCGCTCGAGCTCGCAAAAAGCGCAAGCCGGTCGCCGAGATGAACGTAGTGCCCTACATCGACGTGATGCTGGTGCTGCTGGTGATCTTCATGGTGACCGCGCCGATGCTCAACCAGGGCGTGAAAGTTGATCTGCCCAAGGTTTCCAGTGAAGCCTTGCCGCAGGACAACAACACTCAGGTCCTGACCATTTCGATCAAGGCTGACAAGACCTATTACTGGAACCTTGGCAGCGAAGTCGATACGCAAAAGCAGCAGGACAAGGCCCTGACCTTGCCTGCAATGACCGATGCGGTGACCAAGATCATTCGCTCCGGCAACGAAGGCGGCAAGCACACCCAGGTGTTTATCCGGGGTGACAAATCGGTCGACTACGGCTCCGTCATGGGCGCCATGGGCGGGCTGCAGAAGGCCGGCGTCGGTAACGTTGGCTTGATTACCGAGGCGCCCTGATGCAGCAACAGCGAGAGCCGTCCGCCTCGGAAAGCTACTTCTGGCCTGGCGTGTGGGCAATTGCCCTGCACGTCCTGGTGTTCGGCATGCTGTTCGTCAGCTTTGCCATGACCCCGGACCTGCCGCCAGCCAAGCCGATCGTGCAGGCGACCCTGTATCAGCTGAAATCGAAAAGTCAGGCCACCACCCAGACCAATCAGAAGATTGCGGGTGAGGCCCAGAAGTCGGCCGCGCGCCAGACTGAAGTCGAGCAGATGGAACAGAAGAAGGTCGAGCAGGAAGCGGTGAAGGCTGCTGCGGAACAAAAGAAAGAAGAGGCGGCTCAAAAGGCCGAGGAATCGAAAAAGGCTGACGAAGCCAAGAAGGCCGACGAGGCTAAAAAGGCTGATGAAGCCAAGAAAGCCGAGAAAGCTGCCGAAGCGAAAAAGGCCGAAGAGAAACAATTGGCTGATATAGCCAAGAAGAAATCGGAAGAAGAAGCCAAGAAGGCTGCCGAAGAAGAGGCCAAGAAAAAGGCCGCTGAAGAAGCCAAGAAAAAGATAGTCGAAGACGCGAAGAAGAAAGCCGCCGAAGACGCCAAGAAAAAAGCTGAAGCAGACGAGGCGAAGAAGAAAGTCGCCGACGAAGCGAAGAAGAAAGCTGCCGCCGACGCCTCCAAGAAAAAGGCCCAGGAAGCAGCACGCAAATCCGCCGAAGAGAAAAAGGCCCAGGCCCTGGCAGATTTGCTTTCCGACACGCCGCAGCGTCAGCAAGCCTTGGCCGATGAGCGTGGCGATGAAGTCGCGGGCAGTTTCGACGACCTGATTCGGGCGCGGGCAGCGGAAGGTTGGACACGTCCACCTTCGGCGCGTAAAGGCATGACAGTAGTGCTGCAGATCGGCATGTTGCCGGACGGTACGGTGACTTCGGTCAGCGTGGCCAAGTCCAGTGGTGACGGTTCGTTCGACAGTTCGGCGGTTGCCGCGGTCAAGAATATTGGCCGGTTGACCGAGATGCAGGGAATGAAACCAAGTGACTTCGCTCCCTATCGTTCATTCAAGATGACATTCACACCTGAGGATCTAGCCTTGTGAGAAACCTTCTTCGAGGAATGCTTGTCGTTATTTGCTGTATGGCAGGGATAGCGGCGGCGGATGAAAAGAACATCCTGGTAACCAGCGGCAGTGATCGGGCCACCCCGATTGCAGTCGTGCCGTTCGGTTGGCAGGGCGGCAGCGTGCTGCCGGACGACATGGCCCAGATCGTCAGTGACGACCTGCGTAACTCCGGTTACTACGCGCCGATTCCGAAAGGCAACATGATCAGCCAGCCAACCCAGGCCAGCGAAGTCATCTTCCGTGACTGGAAGGCGGTCGGTGCCCAGTACCTGATGGTCGGTAGCATCACGCCGGCCGGCGGTCGCCTGCAGATCCAGTACGCGTTGTTCAACGTGGCCACCGAGCAGCAGGTCCTGACCGGCAGCGTATCGGGTACCGCCGAACAGCTGCGTGACATGGCTCACTACATCTCGGACCAGTCGTTTGAAAAACTCACCGGTATCAAGGGGGCGTTCTCGACGCGCCTGCTGTATGTCACGGCCGAGCGTTTCTCTGTAGACAATACCCGCTACACCCTGCAGCGTTCGGACTACGACGGTGCTCGTGCAGTGACCTTGCTGCAGTCCCGTGAGCCAATCCTGTCGCCGCGCTTCGCGCCGGACGGCAAGCGTATTGCCTATGTATCGTTCGAACAGCGTCGCCCGCGTATCTTTGTGCAGCACATCGATACTGGCCGTCGTGAGCAGATCACCAACTTCGAAGGCCTCAACGGTGCGCCAGCCTGGTCGCCGGACGGTTCGCGCCTGGCTTTCGTGCTGTCCAAGGACGGCAACCCGGATATCTACGTGATGAACATGGCCTCGCGTCAGCTCTCGCGTGTGACCAGCGGCCCGGGCATCAACACCGAACCGTTCTGGGGCAAGGATGGCTCGACCATCTACTTCACCTCTGACCGTGGCGGCAAGCCTCAGGTCTACAAGGCAAATGTGAACGGCGGCGGTGCGGAACGTGTGACCTTTATTGGTAACTACAACGCCAACCCCAAGCTTTCGGCCGATGAAAAGACGTTGGTGATGATTCACCGTCAGGATGGTTTCACTAATTTCCGGGTTGCGGCCCAGGATTTGCAGCGCGGAACCGTAAAAATCCTTACAGATACCAACCTTGATGAGTCAGCCACTGTTGCGCCCAACGGCACCATGGTAATCTACGCCACCCGCCAGCAGGGCCGGGGAGTCTTGATGCTCGTGTCCATCAATGGACGCGTAAGGCTCCCACTTCCTACCGCACAAGGCGAAGTCAGAGAACCATCCTGGTCCCCTTACCTGAACTGACGCGGCGCTACAAAAAGAAGTACTTAACACACTGGGGTTCATTAGGAGTTTCACGATGGAAATGCTGAAGTTTGGTAAGTTTGCTGCTCTGGCTCTGGCTCTGTCCGTAGCCGTTGGTTGCTCCTCTAAAGGCGGCGACAATGCCGGTGAAGGCGCAGCTGTTGATCCAAACGCTGGTTACGGCGCCAACACTGGTGCGGTCGACGGCTCCCTGAGCGAAGAAGCTGCTCTGCGCGCTATCACCACTTTCTACTTCGAATACGACAGTTCGGACCTGAAGCCAGAAGCCATGCGCGCTCTGGACGTTCACGCCAAGGACCTGAAAGCTAACGGCGCTCGCGTTGTTCTGGAAGGTAACACTGACGCCCGTGGTACTCGTGAGTACAACATGGCACTGGGCGAGCGTCGTGCGAAAGCCGTTCAGCGCTACCTGGTACTGCAAGGTGTTGCTCCAGGCCAACTGGAACTGGTTTCCTACGGTAAAGAGCGTCCAGTTGCAACTGGCAACGACGAACAGTCGTGGGCTCAGAACCGTCGCGTCGAACTGCGTAAGTAATTCGTCATGCGAACGTGCCGTCGTGCTCTAACTGTACTGGCTCTCAGCTTCGCACCGCTTGCGGTGTGGGCTGCGGTTCCTGTAACGGATAGCAACTCAGGCTATAACAATAGCGGGAGCAGTTATCCGCCAGCGGGTTATGGCACGAACGGCGCCTATGCGGGGGGA
Organism: Pseudomonas sp. MF6751; assembly: GCF_016613265.1. NCBI lineage: Bacteria > Pseudomonadati > Pseudomonadota > Gammaproteobacteria > Pseudomonadales > Pseudomonadaceae > Pseudomonas > Pseudomonas sp. MF6751. The sequence goes on along the minus strand of NZ_JAENSV010000022.1, from coordinate 60,404 downwards.
GCGGCTACGTCCGCTCCCTCGGCACAGGGCGAACTGTTCAACCAGCTGCAACGCATGCAGGATCAATTGTCCCAGCAACAAGGCGCCATTGAAGTTCTGCAGAACCAAGTGAACCAGCTGAAGCAAGAAGGCCTGGAGCGTTACCAGGATCTTGACCGTCGTATTGGAGCCGGTGTTGCACCTGCCGCTACTCCTGATAATTCTTCTACCGGTGGCGCACCCAGTGCCGCTGCCGGTGGCGCAGCAGCGGGGGCCGCCGCTGCAGCTCCTGCCGCCAGCAGCGAACCGGGCGATCCAGCGAAGGAAAAACTGTATTACGATGCAGCCTTCGACCTGATCAAGGCCAAGGATTTCGATAAAGCCAGCCAGGCGTTTACCGCTTTCCTGCGTAAATACCCCAACAGCCAGTACGCGGGCAATGCCCAGTACTGGTTGGGTGAGGTCAACCTGGCAAAGGGTGATTTGCAGGGGGCGGGCCAGGCTTTTGCCAAGGTCAGCCAGCTGTATCCCAAGCACGCCAAGGTGCCGGATTCGCTGTATAAACTCGCTGACGTAGAACGCCGCCTGGGTCATACCGACAAGGTCAAAGGCATTCTGCAACAGGTGGTTGCCCAGTATCCGGGTACCTCCGCGGCGCAGTTGGCCCAGCGGGACCTGCAACGCTTGTAAGCAGTGCAGCCCGTTTAGAAGAAACCCGCGCTTGTCGCGGGTTTTTTCGTTAGAATCCACGCCCTTTTATGAAACACGCTTTCTGGGGTTGACGCGTTGGCGCAATCCCTTGAAGTGCCTGACGGAGGCGGACAGCCTGTTTAGCTGTTACGCCCGTGGCGACTATGCAAGACACATTACGTATTACCGAAGTCTTTTACTCGTTGCAGGGTGAAACGCGCACTGCTGGCCTGCCCACCGTATTTGTACGACTCACCGGCTGCCCGTTGCGTTGCCAATACTGTGACAGCGCCTACGCCTTCAGCGGCGGCACCGTGCGCACCCTCGACGACATCCTGGAACAGGTTGCCGGTTACCGGCCGCGCTACGTCTGCGTGACGGGCGGTGAGCCTCTGGCGCAACCCAACGCCATTTCGTTGCTCAAACAGCTGTGTGATGCCGGCTACGAGGTCTCACTGGAAACCAGCGGCGCCCTGGACATCTCTGCGGTCGACCCGCGCGTCAGCCGAGTGGTTGACCTCAAGACCCCGGACTCCAAGGAAGCCCACCGCAACCGCTACGAGAACATGGACTTGCTGACGGCCAACGATCAGGTCAAGTTCGTCATCTGTTCCCGTGACGATTATGACTGGGCCACCTCCAAGCTGATCCAGTATGGCCTGGAGCGTCGGGCGGGCGAGGTGCTGTTCTCGCCAAGCCATCACGACCTGAATGCCCGTGACCTGGCGGATTGGGTCGTGGCGGACAACCTGCCGGTACGCCTGCAATTGCAGCTGCATAAGTACCTGTGGAACGACGAGCCGGGGCGCTGATCCGGCTGCTGCGATAGGCGTTCTACCCACCGAATTACCGTTCAAATGCGTTTTTTCTGATTTATTTAAAATAAGGTGTTGAATAATCCTTAGAAATCAGTATTATACGCGCCACCACACAGCGGGTCGTTAGCTCAGTTGGTAGAGCAGTTGGCTTTTAACCAATTGGTCGTAGGTTCGAATCCCACACGACCCACCATTTTTGGCGGTTTAGAAAATCCGGAAGGCCCACGTAAGTGAGGATTTCCGGGTTTTTTTTTGCCTGTGATTTGGCATCACCGACTTGACGCTGAGACGTCCCTTGCTCAGATCCCGCTCTCGAAAAAAAGTCCTGTCAGTACCTTTGAAAGAGAGAACAAGAGAAAAGAGGCGGAGCTAATCCGCTGATACGAATAAAGAAAAATAAAAAAGAACGTCTTGATCCACGGTGATAGTTGCTAATCCTGTCCCGTCCTGAACGTAACCTACAGGTATCGAATCAAGTGTGTTCAGAAAACCCGAGAGCCTTACACAGGTAAGGTTCTCGGGTTTTTTTTGCCCGTCAGAAATGTTTTCCCTGGCTCCCTCAGCCCGTTCATCCAAGCAATAGGTTCTTTTTTACTGATTTTGCCGGTAACTCCTGGCTTACGGTCTTTGATTGTTGGTTTTTGTTCCTTTGCGCAATATTTTTTCGGATTTTTTGAATATTTTGGATTTTTCTTTGGTTTTTTTCATTCCGCAAACTCAACAACGCAATTTGTATCAAACTATGTTCGTTTAGTATTGGATCCAATCAGTCGGCATTGCCGGTGGTGTGTCTGACACAAACAAACTGCTGAAAAAGGAGAAACGCCATGATGCTCAAGGACCCTTCCCGCAAATATCGCCACTTCACCACGGTCAACCTGCCGGATCGCACCTGGCCCAGCACTGTCCAGGCTGCCGCTCCCACCTGGTGCAGTGTGGATATGCGTGATGGCAACCAGGCTTTGATCGAGCCGATGAATGCCGAGCGCAAGCGGCGTTTCTTCGATTTGCTGGTGAAGGTCGGTTTCAAGCAGATCGAGGTGGGCTTTCCTGCCGCTTCGCAGACCGACTTTGACTATGTCCGTGAGCTGATTGAAAGCGGTTCGATTCCTGATGATGTGACGATTCAGGTCATGACCCAGGCGCGCAGCCACCTCATCGCGCGCACGTTTGAGGCGTTGAAGGGCGCGCCTCGCGCCATCGTGCATGTTTACAATGCGACGGCGCCGGTGTTTCGGGACGTTGTCTTCAATGTGGACAAGGCGGGCTGCATCGAGATTGCTACCCAGGCAACTCGGGAGATCAAGCAGCACATGGACGCGAACCCCGATACGCAGTGGACGTTCCAGTATTCCCCGGAAACCTTTTGCTTCACCGAGCTGGATTTTGCATTGCAGGTGTGTGAAGCGGTGACGGATACGTTCGGGCCGACCCCGAGCAACAAGATGATCCTGAATCTGCCCACCACCGTGGAGGTGTCTACCGCCAATGTCTTCGCCGACCAGATCGAATGGTTCTGCCGGCACTTCAGTCGCCGTGACAGTGTGGTCATCAGCGTGCATCCGCACAATGATCGGGGCACTGGAGTTTCCACCGCGGAGCAGGCGTGCCTGGCCGGTGCCGAGCGTGTCGAGGGCACGTTGTTCGGTAACGGTGAGCGTACCGGCAACGTCGATATCCTCACATTGGCGATGAACCTCTACACCAGCGGCATCGATCCGCAGTTGGATTTCTCCGACATCCTGCACGTCCAGCGTGAGGTGGAGTTCTGCAATCAGTTGCCGACCCATCCTCGTCACCCTTACGCCGGTGAGTTGGTGTTTACCGCGTTCTCCGGCTCGCACCAGGACGCGATCAAAAAAGGCTTTGCGGCGCGCCAGGCCAATCCGCAAGGCATGTGGGAAGTGCCGTATCTGCCTATCGATCCTGCCGATATGGGCCGTAGCTATGAAGCGGTGATTCGCGTGAACAGCCAGTCGGGCAAGGGGGGCGTGGCCTATCTGTTGGAGCAGCACGGCATTGTGATGCCGCGTCGCTTGCAGATGGAGTTCAGCAGCCTGGTACAACAGGAAGCCGATGGCTCCGGCCAGGAAATCAGTGGCGAGATGATCCTTGCCTGCTTCACCCGGCATTACCTGGAGCAGGGCAAGCCGTACGCGTTACGAGCCCCCAAACTGGTGAGCGAGGGCGATGTGACTTACCTGGAGGCCACCCTTGAACAAGGTACACAGCGCATCGACTTGAGTGGCGAGGGCAACGGCCCGCTGGCGGCGCTGGTCGATGCGTTTGCCCAGCGTGGCATTCATTTTGATATCGCCGATTACCACGAACATGCCACCCGTGACGGTGCCCAGGCTGAGGCGTTGGCCTATGTGGAAATTCGCGTGGGTAACCAGTTGCTGTTCGGCGCCGCTCGCGATGGCAGTAGCCTGCTCGCTTCCCTCAAAGCGGTCACCAGTGCGGTCAATCGTGCATCGCGCCTGGGCCTGCTCAGCGTGGTGAATGCTGCGGTGCCGTCCTGAGATGAACGCGCATACCGCATTGGCGGCACTTGCCGGTAATTATGGCCACGGTGACATCGTGGCCTCGCATCGACATGACGAAGGCCAACTGGTCTACGCCATCAACGGCGTGATGCTTGTGTCGGTGGAGGAGACCACCTGGGTGGTACCTTCCGGGCATGCCCTGTGGGTGCCTTCAGGTTTGGAACATCAGATCCGCATGACCGGCGAAGTGCGCATGCGCACTTTGTTGATCTCGCCGGGAGCGCACCGTCGTTTGACGGAGGAGTGCGAGGTCATCAGGGTTTCACCCTTGCTGCGCGAGCTGATTGTGGCCGCCGGCGATGAGCCTGACAGCCACCCGGTGTCGTTGCGTCATGTACAGATTGTCGAGCTGATTTTCTCGGAACTTGACCGTGCGCAAAGGGTGCTGGCTCACGTGCCGATACCGGACGAGCCGAGGCTCAAGTCTCTGTGTGCGGACTTTATCGACAACCCTTCTCAGGAGTCGAAACTGGAGAGTTGGGCGGTGCAACTCAATATGAGTTCACGCACCTTGGCTCGGCTGTTCCAGAAAGAGTTGGGCATGAGTTACGGAGAGTGGCGCAAGCGCACGCGGCTGCTGCTCAGCATGCAGCGGCTGGCCAGTGGTGCCTCCATCCTTGAAGTGGCATTGGAGCATGGTTATCAGAGTCCGAGTGCATTTACCGCGATGTTCAAACGCACCATGGGCTACACCCCGAGTAACTGTCGCTTGGTCTGAATCTGACTGGCGATAGCACCACCTCCTTTTGAACATGGCCCCGCCTCCAGGCAGGGCCATGTTTACCTGTGCCTGGTGTATGGAGCCTGCGGCGCAGAGGGCGCGCCGGCACATTGTCCCAATCGAAACGATGGTTGTCTGGAACGCGGGAGATGCGCAACCCGTTGCTCTCTTACCCTGCGTCTCTACTTGGCATTCTGGATTTCTTCGATGGGTTCGCCTTCTCTTTTCCCACGGCATTGCCGTCTTTCGCTGCTTGGCATGGCGGTGGCGTTGTTGGCGGGTTGTTCGTCCTGGGTCGCCCATACACCGGCACAGCCACATCCGGAACGCATCAATGCCCTGAGCCACCTGCCCCAAGGTGTCTCGGACCAAGCGTTACCTGAGCGCTGGTGGCAGTTGTATAACGATCCGCAACTCGATGCGCTGGTGCAACAGGCGTTGCTGCACAACCGCGACCTGGCGGCGGCCCAGGCCCATGTGCAAGCGATGCTGGCCGGGATCCAGCAGGCCGATGCCGAGCGCTGGCCGTCCACCCAGGCGTCGCTGGGGGCCGCTTATGGCAAGACGGCCGATGACCAGACGCTGGCCAAGGCCACCGATAGCCATGCGCCGTCAGAGTGGGCATTCAACCCAGGCTTCGAGCTGGCTTATCAAGTGGATGTGTGGGGCCAGGTTCAGCGCAGCATTGAACGTGCCCAAGTGCAAACCGCAGCGGCGCAGGATGCCGAGGACTTGCTGCGCATCACGGTCGTGGCGCAAACCACTCGCGCCTATGTGAATGCCTGCGCCCTGGGGGCGCGTGCCAAGGTACAGCGCCATTCGTTGGACGTGGTCGGGCATAGCCTGGCGTTGACCGATCGCCAGCGCCAGGCCGGTGTGGTGACTGACCTTGAGTACAACCGCATGCAAGCCCTGCAAGGCGAAACCCAGGCCCTGTTGCCGATGCTGGAGGCGCGCCGACAAGCCGCGCTCTACGAATTGGCCATGCTGACCGGCGTCGCTGAACTGGACCAAGGCTCTGGCGCCGCAACGTGTGAAGTGGTGCCCCAACTCAATGCCGAGTTGCCGGTGGGTGATGGCTGGCAACTATTGGTGCGCCGCCCCGACATACGTCAGGCCGAGCGCGCGTTGCAGGCGGCTACGCTGCAAGTGGATATCGTCCAGGCCGACCTGTACCCCAAGGTGACCTTCGGCGCTTCAGTGTCCTCCTCGGCCAACAAACCCCATGAGCTGGGGGACAGCAGTGCGGTGATGTTCGGCATCGGCCCACTGATTACCTGGCAGTTCCCTAATTGGCAGGCCAACCGCGCGCGGGTCAAGCAGGCACGGGCACTCGAGCAGGTGGAGGTCGCGCAGTTCGAGGCCAGCGTCCTCAAGGCCCTCAAGGAGGTGCGCCAGGCCCTGGCGTTGTACGACGGCGAACGGCAGCGCCACGCGGCCTTGAGCCGGGCGCTGGACAGCAGCCGCCAAGCCTACAAGTTGGCCCAATTCAACTACGACGCCGGTTCTATCGACTTTCTCGACGTGCTGGACAGTGAGCGTGAACTGATCCGCTTGCAGGCCACGCGCGCCGACGCCGATGGCCAGTTACTGCAACGCCAGATCGGCCTATTCCGTGCCCTTGGCGGCGGTTGGCAGTCCGGCGCCGTCGATACCCCGGCCGCTGCGCCCACCCACGCGTCTATCCCTTCTTCCGGTACCCAGCCATGAATATCGCCGTTGATGAAAAAACTGCTGTCCAGGACGAGCAGGAGAATGTGCTCGAGCAACTCATGCATGCGCGTAAGCAACGGCGCAAAAGAAACCTGATCCTGCTGGGCGGCGCCGGGTTGTTGATCGCGGCGGTGGTGTTCGGCGTGTACTGGATGACCGTCGGCCGCTACCTGGAGCAGACCGATGATGCGTATGTGCGGGCCGACTGGATCCCCATCAGCCCGAAAGTCTCAGGCTACGTGGCCCAGGTTATGGTAGAGGACGATCAGCCGGTCAAGGCGGGGGACGTGCTGGTACGCATCGAGGACCGTGACTACCAGGCCCGCTTGGCACAAGCCCGCGCAGAACTGGCCGAGACCCAGGCCTCGGTGGCAGCGCAAGAGGCTAACTTGAAAGTCACGGACAGCCTGATCGCCCAGCAAAAGGCCGGGGTTGCCCAGGCTGAGGCCCATGCTCGCAGTGTGGCCGCTGAGTTACGCCGCGCAAGCCTCGACCAGCGTCGCTACGAAGGCTTGGTGCGCGAACATGCTGCCAGCGCGCAGCGTCTGGAAACGGCCGCCGCCAGTTACACCCAGGCCAATGCTGCGGTGGAAATTGCCAAGGCGATGCAACGCCAGCAGGAAACCCGCTTGACCGTGGCCATCACCCGCCGTCAACTGGCCCAGGCTTCGCTCCAGCAGCAGATAGCCCGGCGCAGCCAGGCCGAGGCGCAGTTGAACCTGGCGACGCATGCGTTGGAGGACACCTTGATCCGCTCACCCATCGACGGCGTGGTGGGACAGCGCAAAGTTCGTACCCGCCAATACGTCGCGCCAGGGTTGCCACTGCTGGCGGTGGTGCCTTTGCAGCAGGCTTACGTCGTGGCCAACTACAAAGAAACTCAATTGCGCGATATGCGTGCCGGCCAACCGGTGGATATCAGCGTCGACAGTTATTCGGGGCGCAAGCTCAAAGGCCATGTGGTGAGCTTCTCGCCAGGCTCCGGGGCGGTGTTTGCACTGTTGCCGTCGGACAACGCCACCGGCAACTTCACCAAGATCGTGCAACGCTTTCCAGTCAAGATCGTCATTGATGAGCATGACGAAGGCGGGCCCATCCTGCCGGGCATGTCGGTGATCACCACGGTGGACACCCGCCCGGCTGAGCAGGGCGCTGCACATGACTGAAGCGGCTGAAAAGAGCGTCTCCTTTCGCGCCTGGGTGGCGGTGATCGGGGGGCTGTTCGGCTGTTTCATGGCCGGCATGAACGTGCACGTGACCAGCGCCGCGCTGCCGGAGATCGAAGGCTCCCTGGGGGCGACGTTCGAAGAAGGCTCGTGGATTTCCACCGCCTACCTGGTCGCGGAAATCGTGATGATCCCGCTGACCGCCTGGTTGGTGCAGGTGTTCTCCCTGCGGCGAGTGATGCTCGTGGGCTCGTTTGTATTTTTGGTGGCGTCCATTGCCTGCTCCTGGGCGCCCAACCTGGAAGTGATGATCATCATTCGGGTAATCCAGGGCGCTGCCGGCGCAGTGCTGATTCCCTTGTCATTCCAGCTGATCATCACTGAACTGCCGCCCAGCAAGATCGCGATGGGCATGGCCCTGTTCGCGTTGTCCAACAGCGTCGCCCAGGCCGCCGGGCCGTCCATTGGCGGCTGGCTGACCGATGCCTATTCCTGGCGCTGGATCTTCTACCTGCAACTGGCCCCCGGCATTCTCTTGCTGCTGGCGGTAGCATGGTCGATCGATGCCAAGCCCATGCAGCTAAGCCTGCTCAAGCGCGGCGACTGGGGCGGGATCATCGCCATGATCGTCGGCCTGGGTGGCTTGCAGATCGTGCTCGAAGAAGGTGGCCGCAAGGACTGGTTCGGCTCCGATTTCATTGTATGGATGTCACTGATTGCCGGCGTTGCCTTGGTGTACTTCGTGCTGTCGCAGTTGTATGGCAGTCGCTCCTTCATCAACCTGCGCCTGCTCAAGAGCTACAACTTCGGCGTGGCCAGCGCAGCGATGTTCATCTTTGGCGCGGCCACCTTCGGCCTGGTGTTCCTGGTGCCTAATTACCTGTCTCAGTTGCAGGGCTACAACGCCCGGGAGATTGGCATCAGCCTGATCGCCTACGGCATGGTGCAACTGGTACTGGCGCCGTTCATGCCGCGCCTGATGAAGTGGCTCAACCCGAAACTGATGGTCGCCAGTGGCTTTTTCATCATGGCCCTGGGGTGCTACCTCGGCGCGCACCTGGACGTGGACAGCGCCGCCAACGTGATTATTCCGTCCACCGTGGTACGGGGCATCGGGCAGCCGCTGATCATGGTGGCGCTTTCCGTACTGGCGGTGTCTGGCCTGGCCAAAGATGAAGCCGGCTCGGCCTCGGCCTTGTTCTCCATGCTGCGCAACCTGGGTGGTGCCGTGGGCACTGCGGGCCTGACGCAGATCGTGGCCATGCGCGAGCGTTTTCACTCTGAGCGGGTAGGGGAGTCGATCACCCTGTTTTCCCCGTCCTTTCAGGAGCGCCTGCGCGCCAGCATGGCCGACAGCGAGGCTTTTATCTTCAACCAGCTATTACCCGCTCAGCAGCAGGTCCTTGAGGGCTTGATCCACACCGTGCGTCGTGAGGCGTACCTGATGGCCTACAGCGATGCGTTCTATGTGTCCTGTATTGCTTTGATCTTGTGCGGTGTGGCGGCCCTGGCATTGCGCCAATCAGCAAAGAACTGAACTCGTTACTGCCCGCAGGTAATACGCGGGCGCTTATCAGCGCTAGAGGGAACTTGAATGGTAAAAAGGCGAATGGCCGCGTTCATAGACTAGTTAATTGCTAACTTAGCAATTCCGTACAGTTTGTTTGCACTCCCTTGAGGGGTGTTAGCCAACTATTGCCTGGCGAAGTTGATCTTATTAACTTCGGTCGGGCTTCTGTTGTTGTAGGTTTTATAACTTTGAAATAAATTGTATTAATTTTCCAAAAAACACTTGCTGATCATCATGAACTTCCTCTAAGTTTCGTCTTGCTTCGACGGCTGACCTTCGGGTCACGGAAGCATAACCGTACAACTTAATTGAATAAGACTCTAGCACTGGCCAAGAACGGCGAGACAGGCCTGCTTATGCCTGAAAAAAGGTAAGCGGGTATCTCTCGAGTGGTCAGCGTTAACTAAAGCCTGATAAGGAGCGCAACATGGAAGATAAAAAGACGCTGTTGAACGCCAAGAAAGTAGAGCTGGGCAATCATCGGATCTTTGCTGAAATCAATTCGCTGCCGGTCCTGCGCGCCTTTATGGAAACCCATGTGTTTGCGGTGTGGGATTTCATGTCCCTGGCCAAGCGCCTGCAACAGGACCTCACCTGTACTCGCCTGCCTTGGCTGCCCCCCGTGGACCCGGCGGCCGCGCACCTGATCAACGAAATCATCCTGGGCGAAGAGTCCGACCAGAACTTGCAAGGCGGTCACTACAGCCACTTCGAACTCTACCTGCATGCCATGCGCGAAGTCGGCGCCAGCACCGACAAGATCGAACACTTTGTCAAATTGATGCGCGAAGGCGTCGATCTGAAAACGGCCTTGAGCCGTTGCGGTGCAGGCCTGGCAGCGTCGGCTTTCGTCACTGACACCATCGAAACCGCCATCAACGCTTCCACCCACAGTGTGGCTGCTGCGTTTTTGCATGGCCGTGAAAGTGTCATCCCGCAGATGTTCCAGCGCATTCTGGACGATTGGGATATCACCGCAGACGACGCGCCAACCTTTCGCTATTACCTGCAGCGCCACATCGAAGTCGACTCGGAAGACCACGGCCCGGCGGCAGAAAGCCTGTTGGCGCGCCTGGTCAATGGCGATGCGCAGCGTCAGGAAGAGGTCTACGTATCGGCTATCGCGGCGGTACAAAGCCGCCTGGCGTTGTGGGACAACCTGCGCGTGGCCATGGGCGAAACGGTCAGTGAGTGCGTGGCATGAACTTCGAAGTGATCGAGGCCGACCAGGCCCAATGGTTTGAGGTGACCTCTGAACGCGGTATCACGCTGACCGTCTTCAAAGACACATTGGACCCTGTTACGAAAACCGGAGTGCGTACACGTCTGGTACGTTTTCACCCTGGGGGCGGCACCCGTGAAATCTATACCCATGATTATCACGAAGAAGTGTATTTGATTGAAGGCGACCAGACAGAGCAGGCCAGTGAGGGGCGCCCGGAGAAAACTTACCGCGACGGTAGTTACTTCTTCAGGGCCGCACACACGGAGCACGGGCCGTTTAATTCGAAAGACGGATGCCTGTTGTTTGAAGTGCACTACTACTGAGTATCATGAATAAAGGAAGTAGTCATGAGAGCTGAAGCATATCAATCGTTTTCCGAGTCGTGGGAGGAAAGGGCGACCATTCGGACGCGCCCGAGACGACGCTTGGAAGATGACGAAAAGTTAATATTTCCGGCCAGTCGTCAACCATTGGTCATGAGCGCTACCTTTATGCAGGAGTGTAGTCACTTACAGCATTTTGTTCTCGTTCAGAGCTTGTATAAGTTCATTAATGATGTGGTGATTTTCGAAACCGAAATTGTCGACAAGACCGCCAGGAGCATTGCGAAAGATAACTTCGCTATCCGCTTTCCGTTTGCGTGCCGTTACGACGCGATGACCGTGGTCGTCGATGAGGACTATCACGCGCTAGTGGCGATGGACTACATGCAACAGACCATCGAGTTGACGGGCATCGAACCCATCACCTTGCCAGCGGAAATCGAGCTCAGCCGTTCAATCCCCAAGGCATTGGCCATGGCGCCCGCGCACCTCAAGGCTGCTGTGGAGCTGATCTGCGTGGCCATTGCGGAAAACACCCTGACCAACGATGTTGCCGCGTTTGCCCGCGACGACTCGGTCAAGGCATCGGTCAAGGGGTTGATGGCCGATCACTTGGCGGATGAGGGTCGACATTCGGGCTTTTGGGCCAAGTTGACGCGCATTTACTGGAATACCGCGAGCGAAGAGGACAAGCGTGTGCTGGCCTCGATCATGCCGGTGTTCCTGGGTGAGTACCTGACCAACGAGATCCAGCAGGGGTTTGATTTCGCGCTGATCGAGCAACTGCCGGTGAGCCCCAGCGTCAAGGCGGCGTTGCGTGAAGAGGTCGAAGGCATGAGTTTTCCGATCACGCCGTCTCACCCGCTGGTAGGCAACATCGTCCGATTCTTCAAACACAGCGGCCTGCTCGACGCTCCCTGCATGCAGGAAGCGCTCGCCGATTATCTGCGCTAGAGGACAACTTCGATGAGACATCTTGATATCGTTTTGTGCGGGCGCAGCCATGCGCTCGCCTGCCTTACGCAAGAGTTGGAACAGATGGGGCACACCGCCCGCTTGTTGACCAGCGATAACGCCGTTGAGCTTTGCCAGTTGTCGGCGCCGGACGTGCTGATAGACGACGCCAGCACGGCGCAACTCCCGCACTATCCGTCGTGTCATCGCCTATCTTTGCGGGCGCAGGCTGACGATGACAGTGATGTTCTCGCGCCACTGCGGGTGGACTGCCTGTGGCGTCCTGGCGATGGCGACTGGATGCTGCTGGGGCGTCGTGAAGTCAGCGCCTCCCTCGCCGGCAACGGTGCCGACCGGGCACGTGAAGCGATCGCGCAAGTGGTAGAGATGGCCAGTGTGCACATCGGGCGTTTCTCACGCAGTGCTGACTATCTTGAGGCGCCCCGTGAGCCGGTGCAGGCGATTGATCGCTTGTCGAGCCTGACCCTGTTGGATGGCCTGGCCTGGCGTCATCGCCACAATGCGAGCGCTAATACCGGCATTCTGGAGGAGGCCAGGCGCCCCTTTGTGCAGCGCTTGGCCGATAGCCTGTTGGCCAACGCCGAGCGCAACGCTCTGAAAGTGCAAGGGCGGGGTATGTCCTATGCGCAACTGCACGCTTATAGCGTTGCGATCCAGGAACGCTTGCAACCCTTGCTTGAAACCTCGACCCCAGGGTTGACGGTGGTCGGCATCTCGTTGCCCAAAGGCACTGCGCTCTATGCAGCGATCCTGGCGGTGATTGGTTGCGGTGCGGTGTACCTGCCGTTGGACCCGAACCATCCTGTCGACCGCCGTGCGGCCATCCTCAAGCATGCCGGTGCCAGCCTGCTGATCCAGGACACCGAGGCAGACAACCCGCTACCGGGCCTGGCTACCCTGGATATTGGCCATCTGGACTTCTTCCACCACGGCGCCAAGGGCTACAGCCGTGTCGCCCTGGCCCCGGATCAGAGCCTGTTGCGCGTAGCGCTGCACGGTTCGGCACCCTGTGTGGCGATCTACACGTCCGGTACCACCGGCCAACCCAAAGGCGTGTTGCTCACAGTCGACAACTTGAGCCACTTCTGTGCGTGGTATGCCCGTTACGTGGAACTGGACCGCCATAGCCGCGCCCTGCAGTTCTCGACCATCAATTTCGATGCATCGCTGCTGGATATCTTCCCGACGCTGATCCAGGGGGGCGAGTTGATCGTGCCCACCGAAGACCAGCGCCGCGACCCGGTGGCGCTTGCTGAATTGATCCAACAGGAGCAGGTCACCCACGCCTTTTTGCCGCCGGCTTTGCTCAGCATCATCCAGCTTGAATCGCTGTACGGCATGCAGCACTTGGTGACGGGCGGCGATGTGTGCGAACCCCACGTGATCGAACAACTGGTGGGCCATTGTGCACTGCACAACATCTATGGCCCCACCGAGACCACGGTGCTCGCCACCTGCCGTACCTTCCAACGGGGGGACAACAATCGCAACCTGGGCGTACCGATTGCCAATACCGCGATTTACCTGCTGGATGAGCACGGCCAACCGGTAGGCGAAAATGACAGCGGTGAAATCCACATCGCCGGGCCAGGGGTAGGCGCCGGTTACCTGGGCGCCTTGCAAATGACGGCCGAACGCTATCGGCTGCACGAGTTACCCGATGGCCAGTGGGTGCGCCTCTACCGTACCGGTGACCTGGCGCGTTGGACCGAGGAGGGCATCCAGATCATCGGGCGCCTGGATAACCAGGTGAAGATCCGCGGTTTTCGGGTGGAGCCGGAAGAGATCGAACACCTGCTGCAATCGAGCCAGTTGTTCCGGCAACTGGCGGTGGTCATCGATCACCAGCGCCGCATCCTGGCGTTTTTCTCTCAGCCTCAAGAGGGCGAGGGCCAGGCGGCCAGTGAGCAGTTGCAGGCCTATGCGCTCAAACATTTGCCCGACTACATGCGCCCCAGCGCCTATTGCCTGCTGGACCGGTTGCCGGCCACGGCCAATGGCAAGGTCGACCGCAAGGCCCTGAGAGACCTGCCGGTCAACTACAAGACCCAAGGGCCGCGCCTGGCGCCCCAGAACGCCACCCAGGTGCAGTTGCTGGAGCTGTGGTCCAGGCTGCTCGACTTGCCAGGGCCGGACATTTCCGTAGATGACAGTTTCTTCAATCTGGGTGGCCATTCGATCCTGTTGTCGCAGATGCTCATGGGGATTCGCGAGGCGTTCGGCAAAGGAGTCTCGATCAACCGCTTTATTGAGCAACCCACCTTGGTCAACCTCGCCAACCTGATCGAGCAGGACGTCGAGGCCACTGCTACGGTCAGTCCGCAGGCGCTGCAAGACGCCATGATCCGGCCTGAGCTGGAGGTACTGCCCATCAGTCGATTGGGCAACGTACATAAAGTCATCGTGACCGGCTCCAACGGGTTCCTGGGTGTGCATATCGTCGAGGCCCTGCTGGAACTGGGCAGCACCGAAGTGGCGTGCCTGGTGCGCGAGTCCGGCGGCATGAGCGCGCAACAGCGCTTCGAGGATGCGCTGATCCAGAACCGCCTCGAACATCTGGACCTGAGCCGGGTCAAGGTCCTGGCGGCGGATATCAGTAAGCCGCGCCTGGGGTTGTCCGAGCAGGACTATGAATGGCTGGATCGTGAATACGGCGTGTTGATCTACAACGCGGCCAACGTCAACCACGTGCTCGACTACGAGTCGCTGGTCAAGGACAACGTCACGCCGGTGCTGGAATGCCTGCAATTGTGTGAAGGGCGCAGCAAGAAAATTTTCAACTTCATTTCCACCCTGTCGGCCTCCAGCACGGTGGACGAGCAGGGCCGGGTATTGGAAGAACCGCCTGCCTTCACGCCGCCCATCTACATCCGCAATGGTTACAACCTCTCCAAATGGGTGGCTGAGCGCATCTTGTGGAACGCCAGTGAGTCGGGGGTGTGGGTCAATCTCTATCGCCCTGGAAACATCGCGTTCAATACGCGAACCGGCGTGTGCCAGCCTCATCAGAACCGTTTGATGCTGATGCTCAAAGGCTCTTTGCAGCTTAAGCAAGTGCCCGAACTGGCGCTCAACTTCGACCTGATGCCGGTGGACTTCCTCGCACGCTTCATTGCGTTTCACGCCAGCCGTCATAACCGCACCAAAGCGGTGTTCAACTTGCACAACCCGCTGCCTTTGACATGGGCTCACTATCTGGAGGCGTTCCGCGCGGCCGGTCACGATTTCCAGATGGTCCCGGTGACACAATGGCAGCAACGCCTGTCGGCCATCGACAGTGATAACGCGTTGTTCGGCGTGGTCGGTTTTTACCTCAATGGGTTTGAAGAAGACATTGGCGATATCTCGATGATCGAGTACCGCAATGCACTCTCAGGCATCCAGAGCATGGGCGAAGACTACCCAGCCAAGAACAGTGAGTTGCTGCAAAAAGGCTGTGACTACCTCAAGCAAATCGATTTCATCTGAACAAAAAAAGGAGCTTACCCATGCAACATTTTGAACCCGATACCCTGGTCCGTAATCCAGTCGGCAACCCTGTCGTCGCCCGCGTCAGCGTGAATGGCGATGCTCGCAGTGTGTGGAATGTCGTCGGAGATTTCGCCGGTTTCGCGAAGTTTATTCCGGCCTTGTCCCATATCGAGATGACGGGCGAGGGCGTGCGCTCGGTACGCAAGAAGCTGTTCAAGGACGGCAATGTCGTGATTGAGCAACTCAACAGCCATGACGATCAAGCCATGACCATGACCTGGTCGCTGATCTACACCTCGCTGAACATCGGTAACCTGTGGGCGCTGATGGAGGTGGTGCCACAAGGCCCGAACCAGAGCCTGGCGACCTGGACCATCATTGGCCAGCCCTACACGGGCGGCAAGGAAGACGTACCGGCGTTTGAAGCTTTCCTGCAAGGCTTTGCCGATGACGCGATGAAGAACGTACAGGCGCTCTTCAACTGACATAGAAAGAGCAGGCGGAGGCTGATTCCGTGGCGAGGGAGCTTGCTCCCGTTGGGGCGCGAAGCGACCCTGAGAATAGGACTGCTGCGCAGTCCAGCGGGAGCAAGCTCCCTCGCCACAGAAGCATTCTGCTGTTTTAAGCGTTAGTTGATGGCCTGATCAATCCCCGCCTGCAAGGCCTGGCTTTCACTGTGCCCACCCGCTCGCAGCGGGCCCAGGTTGAAGGCTTGGTCCTTGCGCGTGGCGTCGTCGTGTTTCTGGGTCAGTTCGTCCTTGGCACCCAGGACCAGGTTGACCGGCGACTTCGAAACGTTCAGCCCGACATCGGCGCGGTAGTCGCTGCCGGCCAGTGTGGTTGCCGTCACCTTGGAGCCACCCAGCTCAACCTTGCCATTGGTTGCACTGATCCGCGCGCCCGTGAGCTGCGTATGCCCCTTTACCTGCACGTTGACGCCATGGCTGCTGCGAATACCTGACGCCTGGGCGACGCTGTCCTTGGCCACATGGCTGACATCCAGATACAGAGTCGGGGTGTAGCTGGTGTTGCCGCTCTTGTCGCCGAACAACACGCTTTCGGCGGTATTGGCCACCTTGCTGCCGGTGGTGTCTTTGCCACTGACGGTGTAGCTGTCGCTGGTTTTTGGCCAGACCTTATCCTTGAAGCCAGACAAGCGCGTGCCCAGGGCATCGGTCTTGTCTGCCAGGTATGCCTTGGCCTTGTCCACGCGGGTACCGAAGGCGCCACGGGGTTCCGGGTTCACATCGTAGCTGCCACTGCAAGTGAGTTTTTCGCCCAAGCGTTCCTTGGCATTGACCACGCTGTTGACCACGCTGTCCTTGGCCGAAGCCAGGTGCCCGGTGCCTTTGTCGACGACGTTCTCCAGCTTGTCGCGATGCTTGTCGAACGCGCCTTCAGCCTTGGCTTGTACCTTGTCCTTCAATGGGCCGCTGGCTTTGGCCAGCTTATCCACCACCCCCGGCTGGTTTTTCTCGACATCCAGCCTGGCGTCGACATTCACCTGGGTGCTGTTGACCTGGTCCTTGCGGCTTTCGACGACGAGGTCGCCGCCCACCGTGCCGTACACCTGATCGGCGTCGATACGTGCACCGGCCAGATGGGTATCGCCAGCACTGTTGAGGGTGACGTTACCCGCCGTGATTACGCTGTTGTGCTGGGTGGTGCCTTGCAAGTGATCCACATCGACCTTGACCCGCGCATTGATGCCGCGCTGGGTCTTGGGTGTCTCATGTTCACCGGCGTCAGCCAAGGTGGTTTTGCCGACGCTGCCCCCTGCGCCCAGGGTGACGCCCCAGTTGCCACGGGCCTGGCTCGATTGCGCAGACTCTTGCAGGATGCCGCCGTTTTGCGCATCCAGGCTAACGCTGGCTGCGCTGACCTGAGTGCCCTGCAAGTGGATGGCATCGGTTGCCTCAGCGCCGCTGGCGAGGCTGACCTTGCCCGTGCTGTGCAACTGCCCGACGACGGCGCTCTGGTCGTTTTCCGCTACTTTGCCAATGTTGAAGTTGGCGCTGAGGCTGCCGGTCTTGCTGCTGCTTTCGGCGCTGCTGGTCTTGCCGGCACCGAGGGTCAGGCCACCGCCCAGGTTACTGCCGTTGCTGACGTGGCTATCGGAGGCGGCTTGCAGGTTTAGCTTGCCGCCGGCATTGAGGCTGATATCGCCAGCCTTCGCGCCCGTGCTGCCGATCTGCGTGCCTTGCAGGGTCATGTCAGCGCCGCTGCTGAGCTGCACGGGGCCGCTGCCCTGGATGGTCGCGACCTGGGCCTGGCTGTCCTGGGTGTCCAAGCGTTTGTTATCCAACTGCACGCCGACACCGAGGTTGACGTTGCTGCCATTGGCGCCGGGTGCGGTGCCCACCGTCAGTGAGCCATTGC
The DNA here is from genome assembly GCF_016613265.1 of Pseudomonas sp. MF6751. Taxonomy (NCBI): domain Bacteria; kingdom Pseudomonadati; phylum Pseudomonadota; class Gammaproteobacteria; order Pseudomonadales; family Pseudomonadaceae; genus Pseudomonas; species Pseudomonas sp. MF6751. Next base: position 42,828 of record NZ_JAENSV010000022.1, on the reverse strand, counting down.
CGCGCAGCGTGCTGCTGTTTTTGCTCTGGGTGTTGGTGGCATGGTTGAGCGCCAGCTCACCGCCGGTCTTGAGGTTGACCCCAGCCTGGCCGCCGTCGAACTGGCTGCCTTCATAACGGGCATCCCCCTTGGCCTCGATGCTCACGCCTTGGCTGGCCACATAGCTGCCGACCACCGCCGTGCTGGTGGATTCGCGCACATCGCTGCTGCCGCCCAGGCCGCTGCCGCGTACATTCAGGTCTTCACCGGTGGTGGTATAAACCCGCACGCCAGCCTTGGCGTCCACGCCTTGCTTGCTGCTGCTGTGGGTGTTGGCCGCTGCGGTAGCAACCTGCTCGCCCGCCTTGATGTTCAGCCCGCCCTCGGTGGCGCGGTACTGGGTGCCCTCGTCCTGCAAGGTGCCGGCTGCATTGATCTGCACCGTGGCGCCGCTGAACTGGCTGACCACGGCGGTGCTGTCCTGCGTTGTGCCGGTTTTGTTCGTGTGGCCGACTTCCACATCCAGGCCGACATTGGGTTGCTCGAACGCGTCCAGCAAACCGGGCTGATGGAACTTGGCCTGGGCCACGCCCTCGACGGCTTTTTCGATCGGGCGGGTAATGCCTTTGTATTCCACATTGGCGCCGACATCGGCGGTCCAGCCGTTTTCCTTGTGGGTGCTGGTCTCGGTGGAATGGGCAGCCTGGTTGTCGATCTGGCCAGCGTTGACCTGCAGCCCGGCGCTGGCCTTGGCCTGTGCACCCTCGCTGGTGAAGGTGTTGCCAGCGTTGATGGTCAGCTTGCCGGCCGCGGCCACGGTGCTGGTTTGCGCAGTGGTTTTTTCAGCGGTGTCTTGGCTGCTTTGGTGGCTGAACTGAGCGCCACTGCCTGCCCGATCAATGCCGCCGGTGTAGTAGAAACTGCCGCCGGTGGTGGTTTTGTCGACGGCTTCGGTGCGCTTGTCGTGGGCGGCCAACAGTTCGACGTTTTTGCCGCTCAGGGTGGCATCGCCTTCGGTGGCCTGGAGGTTGGATCCGGTGATGCTGACATCGCCTGCGGCGTTAACCGTCACACTGGCGCCTTTAAGGCTGGAAGCCTGTTGTTGCGTGGTGTCGGTCTGGCGGGTTTGCTGCTGGTCTTCATAACTCAGGCCCGCACGGTACTGGCGGCTGACACCCTCGGTTTCCTTGGCGTAGCCATCGAAGCCACGGCTATGGGTGCGGGTGGTGTCGTGAGTGGTGTTCTCGGCGGCAACGACCTTGATATCGCCCTTGGCATCCGCTTGCAGTTCACCCGCGGCGGACACCTGGGAGCCACTGACGGTGATGTCCTTGGCACTTTGCAGCTTGAGGTTGCTGTCCGAGCGCAGGTTGCTGGCAACCACGGTGCTGTCCTTGAGGTTCTTGCGGCTTTCATCCTTGGAGATGCCGAAGAACTTGCTGTCATTGCTGTAGCGGTTGTCGTGGGAGGTGTCCTGGACGCCGTCGATCACCAGCGAGCCTTTGTCGCTGATGACACTGGCCTGTTTGCCGCCACGGGCCTGGCTGCCGCTGATGCGCACGTCGTCGGCCTTGACGATCAGCTTGCCGTCGGCGTTGACCTTGCTACCGGTGTTCGACGTCTTGCCCTGGTTACCGTCGCCTTGCTTGCCGAAGAAGCTGCCACCGGTGAGGTCGCCGGAGTAGGCATTGTCGCGGCTGCTTTGGGTACGGCTGGCGCTGGCGATTTCCACGTGCCGGGCGGCCAGTTGAATATCGCCTGGGGTTTTCAGCTCGGCGCCTTGCAATTGCAGCTTCTGTTGGCTGGTCAGCTCCAGTGTCTTTCCGGCCTTGAGGCTGCTGGTGATGCTGCGTTGTTCGCTGCTGGATTTATCCCAGTTGGCTTTCCACAGGTGTTTGCGATGGTTGCCCTGGTCGCGGGTTTCATGGGTTTCGGTGGCGGCGTTAACGTGCAGGTCGGCACCGCTGTCGACGCGCAGAGTGTTGCCCGCTTCCACATGGCTGGCTTTGATCTCGGTGTTGGCGCCGGAAGACAGCGCCGCATCCTGTTGCGCCACAACCTTGTTGCCGTGCTGGCGCGAGTCTTTGTCGGTGGTGGTGCGGTCGTAGGTTTCGTAGGTGAACAGGAAGTTGCTGTTGTCCCACTGTTCACGCTTTTCCTGGAGCTTGCGGCTTTCCAGGCTGCTGAGGGTCAGGTTGCGGCTGGCGTCGAGTTTGACGTTGCGCCCGCTCACGTCGGTGGCGGCCAGGTTCAGGTCCTTGGCGCTGTGCAAGTCGACATCGCCCTGGCGGCTGTGCACGCCAGCGCGAGTGGCGTCGAGGCTGTCGGCACGCACCTGGCCGCTGATGTCGAGGTCGCCGGCCGAACTGATCTTCACCCCGTCAGTGCCTTGCACCTCTACGCCGCCCACGCGTACACCGGCGCCTTCGGCGGTGCTGATGATGTTGATGCGCCCGGCCTGCATTGCGCCGAACAGGCGTGCGTCGATGCGTTGGTCCTGGGTCTTGCTGGCCGGGTCCACCTGGCGTACCTGCCCGCTGGCGAAATCGACCTGGTTGCGGCCGACGGTGAGGTTCAATTGATCGCGGGCACTGAGGCGACCTTCGCTGTCGATGCGTGGCGCGATCAGGTTGATGGAGCCTTCACGGTTTTGCAGGCCTTGGCCCTGGATCGTCAGTTGGCCGTTGGCATCGCGGGTGCTCAAGGCTTGCAGCTTGCCGTCGTTGAGTTCAGGGCGGCCCACCACCAGGTTGGCATTGGGCGTGTTGATGAAACTGCCGCCATTTACCGAGATACCGTTAGGGTTGGCCAGCACGTAATCGGCCGCCTGGCCAAAAATCTCCTGGGCGCCGTTGAGGGTCGAGGCGTTGCGGCTGATCACTTCGTTGAGGATCACGCTCGCCGCCTGGCCCTGGAACTGCGGGTTGGCCGCCAGCTGCCCGGCAAGTTGGGACTGGCCGGCCTGCAAGGCGTTGTTCAACACCAGGCCCTGGCGGTCGACGTTGTAATCCAGGAACTGGTTATGGGACAGGCCACCGGCGTTCGGCGCGACGATATTGACGATGGGGACGCCGCTCTGGTTTTGCAGTTGCGGCGTACCGCCAGGACCTTCGACGACGGTCAAGCCTGCGGCGAGCGCAAGCTGCGGTAGCAGAAACAGGCTGGCGATGGCCCAGCGCAGTTTGCCCTGGGGTGAAAGGTGGAAGCTATGTGAAGTAGTCGGCATAAATAATCTCGCTCTGTGTTGGCTGATCCACGACGCGCGTTGTTCGTTGCAACGCTGCTGGGGTGGTCAGGTACGGCGGTGACTCAGGCTAAAAACAGGTGTTGACTCATCGGTGCACATTCATATCTGCACGCTAAGGCGCGTCAGCCAGACCTCCGGCTCCTGGCGAAAACCTGTGGGGGTGTTGAGGTTGCGTTGGTAGTCGATGTCGAGCTGTACGTTCTTCCAGCTCAGGTTGAGCCCCGCGCTGGCGCCGCTCAGGCGTTGGCTCTGGGCGCCGTGTTCGTGCTTGACCCAGCCGTTGTCCAGGCCCAGGCGCGGGGTGAGCTTCACCGGCAAGTCCGTGTTGAGCGGCAGGCGCAAGGTATTGCGCCATACCGCGCCAATGGCACCGGAACTACTGTTTTCGCGGTAGCCGCGCACGGCCGAGTCGTCGGTGATCAGCAGCTGTTCGATGGCGGGCAATGCATCCGGGCTGTACTGCACCGACAACTGGCTCTGCCACTGCCATGGCTGCGCTGCCCATTGGCCGTTGCGCCATTGGGTGAGGTTGGCGCGGTACTTTTGAAACTGCGCCTTGGGCCGGTTTTTCTGCACCTGGTCGGCATCGCGATCGGCGCCGAACCAGGTCAGGCCCTGGGCGTAATTGACGTCCAGGTTCCACACCGCGCTGTTGAGCCAGAACAGGTTCAGGCCCGCTTCGGCTACGGTCAGCGTCGGGCTCTGGATGTCCAGGTGTACCTTCTGTAGGTAGCTGTCGACGTCTTTGTAGGCCAGTTGCAGGTTGGCGCTGAGTTGGTGGCCCTGGTCGCGCCACAACACACGGTCGCTACGCAGGCTGACCTGATCGGTGCGGCCACTGTTGTAAAACGTGGTGCGGCTGAGTTTGAACGGCGAGCGGTATTCGGCATGGCTGGCGAACAGGCTGTAGGTCCAGTAACCGTAGGGGATCGAGTAGAACAGGCTGTGGCTGCGGCTGTAGCGCGGCCCATGGTTGAGCGTGTCGCTGAAGCTCAGGTTGAGCGAGTCGTTGATTTGCAGCGGGCTGTCCAGGCTCAAGTTGATCGCATTGCGATCACGCCCGGTGCCGGCGCTGCCGAGGTTATCCACCCCCAGGCCCAGGGCCCAGCGCGAGGCACTGCTGCGCGAGCGCAGGATGATGCGCGACGCGCCCGCTGTGCTGCCTGGGGCGACGTCGGCGGTGAGGTCCACCGAGCGCAGGCGGTTGAGCTGGTCCAGGCCCTGCTCCAGGTCTCGCAGGTTCAGTGGTTTGCCGAGCATCCCGGGGAATGCCCCGCCCAATGACACCGGCAGGCTCTGGTCGGCCAGTTCGATAGCCTCCAGGTAGCCTTCTTCGACGTGAATATCCAGCGGTTGCCCGGCGGCGGGCGCGCTGATCAGGTAGGGGCGGCTGGCGATATAACCGGCCTCGACATACAGCCGCGTAATCTCGGCCAGCAGGCGGTTGATCTGGGTGACGCCCATGCAAGGCGCCACGTAGGGCTCGATGTGTTTATCCAACTCGGCACGGCTGAACAGCGTGACCCCGGCCAGGCGCGTACCGCTCAAGGGCCAGCAGCGTTCGTCCTTGGCGATGTCTGTTGGCAAGGCCGGTGTGGCCGCTGGCGTACCGAAACTGCCACGTTGCATCTGGCGTTGGCGTTGCTCCAATTGTAATTGCTGCAGGTCGCGTTGCTGTTGCTGCTGCAAGCGCAGGGCTTCCTGGCCTGGCTGCGGCGCCTCGGCGCCAGCCACGGGCAGCGCCCACAGGCAGAGCAGGGCGATGCCCAGGTTCCGGGTACAACTCAAGTGTCCGGTTGAGAGCTGATTTGGCACTCGACATCCTTAACGTAGAAATACACACGATCCACACCGCACGAGCTAAACCTTGAACTCAGCGCAGACTTGCCCCACTTGAGTGAGTGCTGAACGGTTTGTTACATCGCCGTAGGATTTATTGCACATTCTGTAAGAAAAATCGTGTGATGCAGTGCTCAAATGCACAAATTCAGTGCGCGAATGGGCATCTCAGCCCAAGAATCCTGATTTTTAAGGAGGCGGGAGGGGGCGGCGCGGTTTTGATTGTTGTTTGGGCTTCACCTAATCGGCGTGCCGCGGCGAGGAACTGAACACCTTGCCCGGTTGCCAGATTAGGCTTTTGAATCCATTGGATATTCTGTAGCCTTGCGCAGCTTTAAGCTGTACCCGTGCTTGATGAACAAAAACACTTCGTCCGGCGGTGCCCGAAGGGCTCCTGAGCCGGTGGTACACTCGACTTTCGCGCTACTGCGCCTGCAGGTCTTGCGAACATGACGCACATTTCCGAACGCCTACTGGTTCAAGCTCACCTCGACGCCAAGCAGCCCAAGGTCCTCAGCGCTGCCGAAGAGGCGAGCCTGCGAACCGCCATCGCCGCCGAGCTCAAGGCTCAGGACGCGGTGCTGGTTGCCCACTTTTATTGCGACCCGGTGATTCAGGCCCTGGCCGAAGAAACCGGTGGCTGTGTGTCCGATTCCCTAGAGATGGCGCGCTTCGGCGCCGCTCACCCGGCCAAAACCGTACTGGTGGCTGGCGTGCGCTTCATGGGCGAGACCGCCAAGATCCTTACGCCTGAAAAACGCATCCTGATGCCTACCCTGGAAGCCACGTGCTCCCTGGACCTGGGTTGCCCGGTGGATGAGTTTTCCGCGTTCTGCGATCAGCACCCCGAGCGCACCGTGGTGGTCTATGCCAACACCTCGGCGGCGGTCAAAGCTCGGGCCGATTGGGTGGTGACTTCCAGCTGCGCGCTGGAAATCGTCGAAAGCCTGATGGATAACGGCGAGACCATTATCTGGGGGCCGGACAAACACCTGGGCACCTACATCCAGCGCCAGACCGGTGCCGATATGCTGCTGTGGGACGGTGCCTGCATCGTCCACGAAGAATTCAAGTCCAAGCAGCTCGAAGACATGAAGGCGCTGTACCCGGATGCGGCAATCCTGGTGCACCCGGAGTCACCGACTTCGGTGATCGAATTGGCTGACGCGGTGGGTTCCACCAGCCAACTGATCGCTGCGGCGCAACGCTTGCCGAACAAGACCTTTATCGTCGCGACCGACCGCGGCATCTTCTACAAGATGCAGCAGTTGTGCCCGGACAAAGTCTTTGTCGAAGCGCCTACCGCCGGTAACGGTGCAGCCTGCCGCAGTTGCGCGCACTGCCCGTGGATGGCAATGAACACACTGGAGCGTACGTTGCAGTGTTTGCGTGAGGGCAGTAATGAGATCTTCGTGGAGCCGGCGGTGATTCCGCAGGCGGTACGACCGCTCAAGCGTATGCTCGACTTTACCCAGGCAGCACGGTTGAAACTGGCCGGCAACGCCTGAACACAAATCAAAATGTGGGAGCTGGCTTGCCTGCGATAGCGGTGTAACAGTCACAGGTGTTTTGACTGCAACACCGCTATCGCAGGCAAGCCAGCTCCCACACTCGAGTTACTTCTTTTGCTTCGGGATCCGCACCAACTGCGTATCCGAATAGATGTCATGCCAGCTGCGTTTGTGTTTATCGAACAACGACCAGATAAATCCCAACCCCACGCACAGCCATGACGCAATCGACACCACAAAACGCAGCAGTGCCTGCCACAGGCTGATGCGCGAGCCGTCAGCGTTCTGCACGCGCACGCCCCACACCTGCATGCCCAGGGTTTGCCCCGAATGGGTCCAGAACTTGGCGAAGAACCCGAACAGCACGAACAGCAGGATCGTGGACAGCAACGGGTCACCGTCCAGCGCGCCGGATTCGGTGAGCGTGCGCATCTTCGCTTCGCCCACGAAGGCGATCCACACCAGCTTGTAGATAAACGCGGTGACGATCAGCAGGGCAGTGCACAACAGGAAATCGTAGAACATCGCTGCCAGGCGGCGGCCCAGGCCAACGGCGGGGAATTCGCCCTGGGGGCTCAACAGGGGTTTGGACATGGCAGGGCTCTCTGGAGAAAGCACGCAGTTTACGCAATGGCGCCCATAAAAAAGCCCCTGATGTCATATCAGGGGCTTTTTGTCGCAGGTATGGATCAGGCTTCTGCTAGGACTTCGTCAGCCTGCATGCCTTTCTGGCCTTGCACGGCAACGAAAGTCACTTTCTGGCCTTCCTTCAGGCTCTTGAAACCATTGCCCTGAATTGCGCGGAAATGCACGAACAGATCCGGACCGCTTTCAGGAGTGATAAAACCAAAGCCTTTTTCGTCGTTGAACCACTTGACGGTACCGCTCTGACGCTCAGCCATTTTCTTCTTTCCTTTGACGCTAAAAATTAATGACAGCCCCTTTCACGCGAAAGAGTACTGGGCTGGGTTGCAGGAAAGTAAGAGACGTCGAACGGGTTGTAGCAAACTACTTGAGCTACTGCCCAGGTCCAGGTTCCAAGCGACCCATGCAAACACAGTGGGCAAACTCTACGCCAACTAATATGAAAAAAACAAGCCCTTGTGCAGGCCCTGATTTTACTGGGGCTCATGACACTTTGTTGAATGTTCTGATACCCGCTTATTCGATAGAGTTATTCACTTGTTATAGAGCGTCAGCTATAAAAATCCTATCGTGAATGCACTGTTTTATGGCGGTTGCGTTACAGTTTAGTGCACATTAACGCAACCGCGTTACTTATAGAAACAGTCAATCAGCCACGGTAGTAACGTTGCGGAACAAATGGCATTTTACTTACACGCAGTGGCACCTTTTTCCCACGTACCATTGCGCAAACTTCGGTATCCAGTGCGACAAATGCGCTGTCCAGGTAACCCATCGCCAGAGGGCCACCCAAGGTTGGACCAAAGCCCCCGCTGCAGACGCTGCCGATAACCGTACCTTGTGCATCGACAATTTCAGCGCCTTCACGCACCGGGGTACGCTCCTGCGGCAGCAGGCCTACGCGTTTGCGCGCCACACCGGTTTGCTGCTGAGTGAAGATGCGGTCGGCGCCAGGGAAGCCGCCGGCCCGTGCGCCATCGGCACGCCGAGCCTTGGAAATCGCCCACAGCAGGCTGGCTTCGATTGGTGTGGTGTCGGTGTTCATGTCGTGGCCGTACAGGCACAGGCCGGCTTCCAGGCGTAGCGAATCGCGGGCACCGAGGCCGATGGCCTGCACTTCGGTTTCGGCCAGCAGGCTGCGGGCCAGGCTCTCGGCATTGGCCGCCGGCACGGAAATTTCAAAGCCGTCTTCACCGGTGTAGCCGGAGCGGCTGACGTAGCAGTCCACGCCCAGCAAACGCAGGGTGGCAAATTGCATGAAGGTCATCTGGGTGACTTCAGGGGCCAGGCGCGCCAATACTTTCACTGCCGCCGGGCCTTGCAGGGCCAGCAGGGCGCGTTCTTCGAACAGCGGTTCGATGGTGCATTGGTCGCCGATATGTGTGCGCAGGTGCGCCAGGTCCTGGTCCTTGCAGGCGGCGTTGACCACCAGGAACAATTCGTCGTTGCCCAGGTTGGCGACCATCAGGTCGTCGAGGATGCCGCCTTGCTCATTGGTGAACATCGCATAGCGCTGCATGCCTACTGGCAGGTCGATGATATCGACGGGCACCAGGGTCTCCAGAGCCTTGGCGGCATTTGCGCCGGTGAGGCGGATCTGGCCCATGTGGGACACGTCGAACAACCCGGCGTGTTCACGGGTATGCAGGTGTTCCTTCATCACGCCCAATGGATACTGCACCGGCATGTCGTAGCCGGCGAAGGGCACCATGCGTGCGCCCAGTTCCAGGTGCAGGGCATGCAATGGGGTTTGCAACAGGGTTTCGGTGGACATATTCAGCTCCTGAAAAACGTGCCGACGCGCTTGTGGGCGTCAGCACTCGATAATGTTGACCGCCAAACCGCCACGGGCGGTTTCCTTGTATTTGCTTTTCATGTCGGCGCCCGTCTGGCGCATGGTGCGGATGACCTTGTCGAGGGACACAAAGTGCTGCCCGTCGCCACGCAGGGCCATGCGCACCGCATTGATCGCCTTCACCGAGCCCATGGCATTGCGCTCGATGCAGGGCACCTGCACCAGCCCGCCAATTGGGTCGCAGGTCAAGCCGAGGTTGTGTTCCATGCCGATCTCGGCGGCGTTTTCCACTTGGGACACGCTGCCGCCCAGCACTTCGCAGAGTGCGCCTGCGGCCATGGAACAGGCCACGCCGACTTCGCCCTGGCAACCGACTTCGGCGCCTGAGATCGAAGCGTTTTCCTTGTACAAAATGCCGATGGCGGCGGCTGTGAGCAAAAAGCGCACCACGCCGTCTTCGTTCGCACCGGGGATAAAACGCATGTAGTAATGCAGCACGGCAGGAATGATCCCGGCCGCGCCGTTGGTGGGCGCGGTGACCACGCGCCCGCCATTGGCGTTTTCTTCGTTGACCGCCAGCGCATACAGGTTGACCCAATCGAGCACCGACAGCGGGTCGCGCAGCGCCGACTCCGGGTTCTTGCACAACTGCCTGTGCAAGGCCGCTGCCCGGCGCTTGACCTTCAAGCCTCCGGGCAAGATGCCTTCGTTGCGACAGCCGGCATCGACGCAATCCTGCATGACTTGCCAGATCTTCAACAAACCGCTGCGGGTTTCCGCTTCCGGGCGCCAGGCGCTTTCATTGGTCAGCATCACCTGGCTGATAGACAGGCCATAGGTGGTGCAGTGGCCGAGCAAGTCCTTGGCGTGTTTGAACGGGAAGGTCAGAGGTGTGGCGTCTTCGACGATACGGTCGGCACCCGCCGCGTCTTCATCCACCACGAAACCGCCACCGACCGAGTAGTACTCGCGGCTGCGGGTCTGGATGCCGGCGGCGTCAAAGGCACGAAAGATCATGCCGTTGGGATGATAGGCAAGGGGCTTGCGGATCATCGCCAGGTGTTCTTTCTCGTTGAACGCAATGCTGTGTTCGCCGAGCAGGTTGAGGCGCCCGTCACTGCGCATCTGCGCCAGGCGTGCAGCCACGGTTTCGGTATTCACGGTGTCCGGGTGTTCGCCTTCCAGGCCCAGCAACACAGCCTTGTCGCTGCCGTGGCCTTTGCCGGTGGCACCCAGCGATCCGTAGAGTTCCACCTTGATGCCGGTGGTGGCCGCCAGCAGGTTGTCACGCTTGAGCCCCTCGACGAATCGAGCGGCGGCACGCATCGGGCCGACGGTGTGGGAGCTGGAGGGGCCGATGCCAATCTTGAACAGGTCGAACACGCTAAGGGACATGGTTGTTCTCCGGTTTCTTATTATTTTCTGAAAGCCGACTCGGTCAAATGTGGGAGCCGGGCTTGCCCGCGATAACGGTGGGCCAGGCAACATCACTGTCGGCTGATTGATACACCGCTATCGCAGGCAAGCCAGCTCCCACACTGGCCGCGTATCTCCCGTCAGATCAGGCGTAGCTCTCGATAGAAGGGCACGCACACACCAGGTTGCGATCGCCAAACACGTTGTCGACCCGGCCAACCGGTGGCCAGTACTTGCTTTCGATCAACGACGCCACTGGGTACACCGCTTGTTCACGGCTGTATGGGTGGCTCCATTCGCCCACCAGTTCCGCAGCCGTGTGCGGCGCGTTCTTGAGGGGGTTGTCGTCTTTGTCGAGGGTGCCGTTTTCCACTGCGCGAATCTCTTCGCGGATGGCGATCATGGCGTCGCAGAAGCGGTCCAGTTCTTCCTTGGATTCACTTTCGGTCGGCTCGATCATCAAGGTGCCGGCCACCGGGAACGACATGGTCGGCGCATGGAAACCAAAATCGATCAGGCGCTTGGCCACGTCGTCCACGCTGATGCCGCTGCTGTCTTTCAACGGGCGCAGGTCCAGGATGCATTCGTGGGCCACCAGGCCATTGCTGCCGGTGTACAGCACCGGGTAGTGCTCTTCCAGGCGACGGGAAATGTAGTTGGCATTCAAGATCGCCAACTGCGACGCACGCTTGAGGCCGGCGCCGCCCATCATGCTGATGTACATCCAGGTGATCGGCAGAATGCTTGCGCTGCCGAACGGCGCAGCGCACACCGCGCCTTCCTTGCGTTCCATGGCGGCGTGGCCGGGCAGGAATGGCGTGAGGTGCGACTTGACGCCAATCGGGCCAACGCCCGGGCCGCCACCGCCGTGGGGAATGCAGAAGGTTTTGTGCAGGTTCAGGTGGGACACATCGCCGCCGAACTTGCCCGGTGCGCACAGGCCGACCATGGCGTTCATGTTGGCGCCGTCGATGTACACCTGGCCGCCGTTGTCATGAATGATCCCGCAGATTTCGCGAATACCTTCCTCGAACACGCCGTGGGTAGAGGGGTAGGTGATCATCAGTGCTGCGAGGTGCTCGCGGTGCTCGATGGCCTTGGCGCGCAGGTCTTCGATGTCGACGTTGCCGCGTGCATCGCAAGCGGTCACCACCACGCGCATGCCGGCCATGTTGGCGGTCGCAGGGTTGGTACCATGGGCTGACGACGGGATCAGGCAGATGTCGCGACGTTCTTCGCCACGGCTCTGGTGATAGGCACGGATGGCCAAGAGGCCGGCGTACTCACCTTGGGAGCCGGCGTTGGGTTGCAGGGAGATCGCGTCGTAACCGGTGGCCGCGCAGAGCATGGCTTCCAGTTCGGTGGTCAGTTGCAGGTAGCCGGCGCTTTGCGCGGCGGGGGCGAACGGGTGCAGGGCACCGAATTCGGCCCAGGTCACCGGGATCATTTCGCTGGCGGCGTTGAGCTTCATGGTGCACGAGCCCAGCGGGATCATGGTGCGGTCCAGGGCCAGGTCCTTGTCGGCCAGCTTGCGCAGGTAGCGCATCAGCTCGGTTTCCGAGTGATAACGGTTGAACACCGGGTGGCTGAGGATCGGCGACTGGCGCAGCAATGCGCTCGGCAGCGTGCTTTCGGTTGCAGCAAAGGCTGGCAGGGTTTTGCCGTCGGCGAAGATGGCCCACAAGGCTTGGATATCGGCCTGGGTGGTGGTTTCGTCGACCGACAGGCCAACGCGTTCGCCATCCACCACACGCAAGTTGATGCGCTGGGCGCGGGCCTTGTCGTGCAGGGCTGCGGTGTGGGCGCCGGTGTGGATTGTCAGGGTGTCGAAGAAGTGTGCCTGCTCGACTTTCTGGCCCAGGGCAGTCAAACCCTTGGCCAGGATCGCGGTCAGTTGGTGAATGCGCTGGGCGATCTGCGTCAGGCCCTTGGGGCCGTGGTAAACGGCGTACATGCTGGCGATGTTGGCCAGCAGCACTTGCGCGGTGCAGATGTTGCTGGTGGCTTTCTCGCGGCGGATATGTTGCTCGCGGGTTTGCATGGCCAGGCGCAGGGCCGGCTTGCCGAAGCGGTCGACGGAAACGCCGACCAGACGGCCTGGCATGTCGCGCTTGAACGCATCCTTGGTGGAGAAGTACGCCGCGTGCGGGCCACCGAAGCCCAGTGGCACGCCAAAGCGTTGTGCGCTGCCAATGGCGACGTCGGCGCCGAATTCACCCGGCGGCGTCAGCAGGGTCAGGGCCAGCAAGTCGGCGGCCACGGCGACCAGTGCGTTGGCGGCGTGGAAGCGTTCGGTCAGTTCGCGATAGTCGAACACATCGCCGTTGCTGGCCGGGTATTGCAGCAGGGCGCCGAAGAACGGGCTGACGTCGGTCAGTTCGCGCTCATCGCCCACCACTACATCGATGCCCAGTGGCTCGGCACGGGTACGCAGGACGTCGAGGGTTTGTGGGTGGCTGTGCACCGAAGCGAAGAACGCGTGGCTGCTCTTGTTCTTGCTCAGGCGCTTGCAGAAGGTCATGGCTTCGGCGGCGGCCGTGGCTTCGTCGAGCAAGGAGGCGTTGGCGATCGGCAGGCCGGTGAGGTCGCTGATCAGGGTCTGGAAATTCAGCAGGGCTTCCAGGCGGCCTTGGGAAATCTCGGGTTGATACGGCGTGTAGGCGGTGTACCAGGCCGGGTTTTCCAGCAGGTTGCGCAGGATCGGCGACGGCGTATGGCAGTTGTAGTAGCCCTGGCCGATGTAGGTCTTGAACAGTTGGTTCTGGCTGGCGATGGCCTTGATCTTGGCCAGGGCCTCGGCTTCGCTCAGGCCGTCTTCCAGGCCGAGCACGCTGGTGCCCTTGATGCTTTCCGGGATGACGCTGGCGCTCAGGGCTTCGAGGGAATCAAACCCCAGGCTGGCGAGCATTTGCTGCTCATCTTCCTGGCGCGGGCCGATGTGGCGGGCGATGAATTCGTTGGCGGTGGTCAGATTAACGGTCATGGCGCGCTCCTCAAGCTTCAGCGTTGGCTTTGATCAGGCGGTCGTACGCATCCTGATCCAACAGCTTAGCCACTGCATCGGCATCGGCGGGTTTAAAGCGGAAGAACCAGCCTTCGCCCATCGGGTCTTCGTTGACCAGTTCCGGGCTGCCATCGAGCTTATCGTTGACTTCGAGGACTTCACCGTCCAACGGCATGTACACACCACTGGCGGCCTTGACCGACTCCACGGTGGAGGCTTCGGCGCCCTTGGTATAAGCCTGCAACTCTGGCAGTTGCACGAAAACCACATCACCCAGCGCATTCTGCGCAAAAGCGGTGATACCCACGGTGACGCTGCCATCGGCTTCGGCGCGCAGCCATTCGTGATCTTCAGTGAAACGCAACTCGCTCATGGAAACTCCTCAGGGCCAGAATCGTCTGGCGGACGGGATTGGAATAATGAGGAGTTGCTTAGCAATATCGCGGCCAATGTTATTAAGTCTTTATAGATCAACAGGTTAATAAATTTCGCGAGAAGGTTGGCTGAGTACGCTGTAGCGATTTCGCTACAGTCCGGTGCGTGAAAAAAAGCCTATGTGGATCAAAGCCTTGCATGGCGCGCAAAAAACAGGGTTGTATCGATATCGTTACGCTGTAGCGCTTTCAGTACACTGGATGTCGTTCTCAGACCAAATCTGTAATGCGGTCTCTGTGGGAGCTGGCTTGCCTGCGATAGCGGTCTACCTGTCACTAAGAAGTTGGATGACCCAACGCTATCGCAGGCAAGCCAGCTCCCACAGTTGAACCGCGTTTATTCCGTCAGGGTTTGTTGGGAATGCCGTATTTGCGCAGGCGATGGGCGATAGCCGTGTGGGAGGTTTGTAGCCGGCTGGCCAGTTGGCGGGTCGAGGGGTAGCGGCTGTAGAGGCTTTCCAGCAGGCTGCGCTCGAAATCTTCCACGGCCTGTTCCAGGCTGTCGACTTCACCATCGCTCTGGCGCGCCACGGAGGTGCCGGCGATGTCCAGGTCGCCGATGTCCACCAGGCTGCTTTCGCAGATGGCGGCAGCGCGGAAGATCACGTTTTGCAACTGCCGCACGTTGCCCGGCCAGTGGTTGCCCAGCAGGGCTGGATAGGTGCCCGGCGCCAGGCGGCAGACCGGGCGCTGGATCTGCGCGCAGGCTTGCTGCATGAAGTAGCGCGCCAGCAACAGGATGTCCTGGCCGCGTTCACGCAAGGGCGGTACGGCGACATTGAGCACGTTGAGGCGGTAGAACAAGTCTTCGCGAAAGGTGCCTTCGCTGACCATCTTTTCCAGGTCGCGGTGGGTGGCGCTGAGGATGCGCACATTGACCTTCACCTCGCGGTCACCGCCCACGCGGCGAAAGCTGCCGTCATTGAGAAAGCGCAGCAGCTTGGCTTGCAGGTACGGCGACATCTCACCGATCTCATCAAGGAACACCGTGCCCTGGTTGGCCAGCTCCATCAGCCCTGGTTTGCCACCGCGTTGCGCGCCGGTAAAGGCGCCAGGGGCATAGCCGAACAATTCACTTTCGGCGAGATTTTCCGGCAGTGCCGCGCAGTTCAATGCCAGAAACGGCGCACTGTGACGCGCACTGATGGCGTGGCAGGCGCGGGCCACCAGCTCTTTGCCGGTACCGGTTTCGCCCTGGATCAGCAGCGGTGCATCCAGCGCCGCCACCCGTTGCGCCCGAGCCTTGAGCGTGCGGATCGCCGGGGACTCGCCCAGCAGCGCATCAAACCCTTCGGCATGGTCATGGTGCAGCGCTGACAGTTGTTCGCCGATGCGGTTGGGCTGGTAGAGGGTGAGCAGGGCGCCGGCGTCGGTGATCGGCGTGGCGCCCAGCAGCAAGGTCTGGCCGTTCACGCTGATCTCGCGCAACGGCAATCGAAAGCCCTGGTCCAGCAAGGTTTCCAGCAATGCCGGATCATCGAACAGCTCGGCGATGCTCTCACCAGCCGGTTCACGCCCGTACAAGGCGATCAGCGCCGGATTGGCCAGCAGGATCTTGCCTGCACTGTCCAGGGCCAGCACCGGGTCGGTCATGGCCGCCAGCAGGGCGTCGAGTTGCAAGTGGCGACGCTGGCCCGGAAGGATGTCGACGACCTTTACCGCTTGCACGCCGTGCACGCTGAACAACGCGTCGCGCAGTTCTTCGAGCACTTCGGCGCTGAGGGTCGGCGCATCGATATAGACATTGGGCGGCACCATCTCCACCGCATCCAGATTGAGATTGCGCCCACCGAGCAAGGCCAGGACTTCCTGGGTGATGCCGACGCGGTCGATGAAGCTGACGTGGATACGCATGGGGCGGATCTTGATTCTGGAGTGCTGAGGGTGGCCAGTATGCCTTGGAGCCGGTGGAGATCAAAATGTGGGAGCTGGCTTGCCTGCGATGGCGGTGGGTCAGTTACCGAAAATATCGTCTGACACGTCGCTATCGCAGGCAAGCCAGCTCCCACATTCGATTGGGGGGAAGGTTATTCCAGGTGTTCGGGTTTGACCGGGTCGCCGGATTTCATATCCAACTGCTGGCGCACATCCTCAAACATCAGATCGTAATGTTTGTGCTGTGAACCGACGCTGCTATGGGTCTTGGGAATGCCGTATTTTTCGACAATCTTGGTCACATTGCTGGCGAAGTTATAGGCCTGGTCCTTGGTCAGGAAAAAGGTTTCCTTCATGTCCTTGCCCTGGATGCTGCCATGCAGGGTGAACTGCATGCCTTTGCCTTCGCGGTCATCCGTGACGACTTCGTAGTCCAGGCACAGGTCGTAGCTGACATCGTCCTTGTTCAGCGCGTGTCGCTCGATATGCAAGTGGCCGGGTTCAAAGATAGCCATAGGCGTTTCTCCTCAACTTCACAGGTAGGTGATGCCAGGTTTTGCCGTGCTGATGCGCGTGCCGGCGCTGCCCTGGACGATGGCTTCGATGTCCGAGAGTGAACCGATCACCGCGGTTTTGCCAGTCTGACGGGCGAACTCGCAGGCGGCTTGTACCTTGGGGCCCATGGAGCCGGCGGCGAAGCCGAGTTTTTCCATATCGTCGGGGTGGGCCTGGCCGATGGCCTTCTGGGTGGGCTTGCCGAAGTCGATAAAGGCGGCGTTGACGTCGGTGGCGATCACCAGCAAATCGGCCTCCAGTTGCGTGGCCAGCAAGGAGGAACACAAGTCTTTGTCGATCACCGCTTCAATGCCGCGCAGCTTGCCATCTTCGCCATACATGGTGGGGATGCCGCCGCCACCGGCGCAGATCACAATGGCTTTTTTCTCCAGCAGCCACTTGATCGGGCGAATTTCAAAGATGCGTTTGGGACGCGGGCTGGCGACTACACGTCGGTATTTGTCGCCGTCGGGCGCGATGACCCAACCTTTCTCGGCGGCGAGTTTCTCGGCTTCGGCTTTGGCATACACCGGGCCGATGGGCTTGGTGGGGTTCTGGAAGGCCGGGTCCTGGGCGTCGACTTCGACCTGGGTGAGCAGGGTGGCGAACGGCACTTCGAAGTCCAGCAGGTTGCCCAGTTCCTGTTCAATGATGTAGCCGATCATGCCCTCGGTCTCGGCGCCCAGCACGTCCAGTGGGTAAGGCGAGACGCTGGTGTAGGCCGCCGCCTGCAATGACAGCAGGCCGACTTGCGGGCCATTGCCGTGGGCGATCACCAGCTCGTTGCCGGGGTGGATCTTGGCGATCTGTTCGGTGGCGATGCGGATATTGGCGCGTTGGTTGTCTGCGGTCATGGGTTCACCACGACGCAGGAGGGCGTTGCCGCCCAGGGCTACGACGATGCGCATAAAGAAAATCCTTTCAGGGAACGCATGAACACCTCGGTCAATGTGGGAGCTGGCTTGCCTGCGATGAGGGCCTGGCAGGCGACCTGCTGTTGCCAGACCCACCGCTATCGCAGGCAAGCCAGCTCCCACACTGACGGTGTTCACACCGTGGAAATTAAATGTCCGCCAACGCCGACACCAGAATCGCCTTGATGGTATGCATGCGGTTTTCCGCTTGCTCGAAGGCAATATTGGCCGGCGACTCGAACACCTCTTCGGTCACTTCCACGCCATTGGCCAGGTGCGGATAGCGCGCCGCGATGTCCTTGCCGACCTTGGTTTCACTGTTGTGGAACGCCGGCAGGCAATGCATGAATTTCACCCGAGGGTTGCCCGAGGCTTTCATCATCTTGGCGTTGACCTGGTACGGCAGCAGTTGCTCGATGCGCTCGTCCCACGCTTCCACCGGTTCGCCCATGGACACCCAGATATCGGTGTGGATGAAGTCCACGCCCTTCACGGCTTCTTTCGGGTCTTCGGTGATGGTGATGCGTGCACCGCTTTCCTCGGCAAAGGCCTGGCACTGTTTGATGAAGTCTTCATGGGGCCACAGCGCTTTCGGCGCACCGATGCGCACGTCCATGCCCAGCTTGGCGCCGATCATCAGCAGCGAGTTGCCCATGTTGTAGCGGGCGTCCCCGAGGTAGGCGTAGCTGATGTCATGCAGCGGCTTGTCGCTGTGTTCGCGCATGGTGAGGGTGTCGGCGATCATCTGGGTCGGGTGGAATTCGGCGGTGAGGCCGTTGAACACCGGCACGCCGGCGAACTTGGCCAGCTCTTCGACGATTTCCTGCTCAAAGCCACGGTATTCAATGGCATCGAACATCCGGCCCAGGACGCGGGCGGTGTCTTTCATGCTTTCTTTGTGGCCGATCTGCGACGACACCGGGTCGATATAGGTGACGTGGGCGCCCTGGTCATGGGCCGCAACTTCGAAAGCGCAACGGGTGCGGGTCGAGGTTTTTTCGAAGATCAACGCGATGTTTTTGCCTTGCAGGTGCGGACGCTCGGTACCGGTGTACTTGGCGCGCTTGAGGTCGCGGGACAGGTCCAGCAGGTAGTTCAGCTCACGAGTGGTGTGGTGCATCAGCGACAGCAGGCTGCGGTTGCGCATATTGAAAGCCATGATGGAATCTCCTTAATAGTCGATAGGGTCGCGGATGATCGGGCAGGTCATGCAGTGGCCGCCGCCACGACCACGGCCGAGCTCGCCGGCGCTGATGGTGATGACTTCCACACCGGCCTTGCGCAGCAAGGTGTTGGTGTAGGTGTTGCGGTCGTAGCCAATCACCACGCCCGGTTCCACGGCCACCACGTTGTTGCCGTCATCCCATTGCTCGCGTTCGGCGGCGAAGCTGTTGCCGCCGGTCTCGACCACGCGCAGGGCCTTGAGATTGAGCGCTGCAGCCACGGTTTCGAGGAAGTTAGTTTTCTCGCGCTGGATGTCGATGCCGTGGGGCTTGCTCTCGTCAGGGCGCAGGGTGAAAGGCACGATCTGGTTGACCACTTCCGGGAAGACGGTGACCAGGTCGCGGTCGCAGAAGCTGAACACGGTGTCCAGGTGCATCGCGGCGCGGGATTTGGGCAGGCCGGCAACGATGACCTTTTCCACGGCTTTGTTCTTGAACAGGTTGCGCGCCAGTTGGCCGATGGCCTGGTGGGACGAGCGCTCCCCCATGCCGATCAACACCACGCCGTTGCCAATCGGCATCACGTCGCCGCCTTCCAGCGTGGCAGCGCCGTGTTCCTGGTCGGGGTCGCCGTACCAGATCTGGAAGTCGGCGTTGGTGAACTCGGGGTGGAATTTATAGATGGCGCTGGCCAGCAGGGTTTCCTGGCGTCGTGCCGGCCAGTACATCGGGTTAAGCGTCACGCCGCCGTAGATCCAGCAGGTGGTGTCGCGGGTGAACTGGGTGTTGGGCAGTGGCGGCAAGATGAAACTGGCGTGGCCGAGAAAATCGCGGAACATCTCGATGGTCTTGCCACCGAAGCTGCTCGGCAGGTCGTCGGCCGATACGCCGCCAATCAGGTATTCGCTGATTTTGCGCGGCTCCAGGCTGCGCAGCCACGAGCCGACTTCATCGACCAGGCCCAGGCCTACCGTGTTGGCGGTGATCTTGCGTTCCAGAATCCAGTCCAGCGCTTCGGGGTTGGCGACGATGTCGGTGAGCAGGTTGTGCATTTCCAGCACATCAATGTCCCGCTCGCGCATCTTGGTCACGAAGTCGAAGTGGTCGCGCTTGGCCTGGGCCACCCACAGCACGTCATCAAACAGCAGCTCGTCGCAGTTGTTGGGGGTCAGCCGCTGGTGGGCCAAACCTGGGGAGCACACCATGACTTTGCGCAGTTTGCCGGCTTCGGAATGTACGCCGTACTTAACTTTTTCCGTGGTCATTACAGATCCTCCAGTGAACACACAATTACAGAGTCAGGAAGCCGTCATAGAGCCCATAGGCCGCCACCAGGGCGCCAATGACTACTGCGGCGAAGATCAGCTTCTCGACGTTGGTGAAAATCGGTTTGCCCAGTTCACGTTTGGCCTTGGCGAACAGGATCGCGCCAGGGGCGTAGAGCAGGGCGGAAAGCAGCAGGTATTTGGTGCCGCCGGCATAGAGCAGCCAGATCGCGTAGATCAGGGCGACGGCGCCGATGAACAGGTCTTTCTTGCGCTCTTTCAGGGCGTTCTCGTAGGTCTCGCCGCGCACCGCCAGCAGCAGGGCGTAGGCCGCCGACCACAGGTAAGGCACCAGAATCATTGAGGTGGCGAGGTAGATCAGTGACAGGTAGGTGCTGGCGGAAAACAGCGTGATAACCAGGAATATCTGCACCATCGCGTTGGTCAGCCACAGTGCGTTGACCGGCACATGGTTGGCGTTCTCCTTGCGCAAGAACTCCGGCATGGTGTGGTCCTTGGCGGCGGCGAACATGATCTCTGCACACAACAGCACCCACGACAGCAACGCGCCCAGCAGCGAGATGATCAAGCCGACGCTGATCAGCACCGCCCCCCAGTGGCCGACCACATGCTCCAGCACGGCGGCCATCGACGGGTTCTGCAACTTGGCCAATTCCGGCTGGGTCATGATCCCCAGGGACAGCACGTTCACCAGCATCAGGAACAGCAGCACAGTGATAAAACCGATCACGGTGGCCTTGCCCACGTCGCTGCGTTTTTCGGCACGGGACGAGAAGATGCTCGCGCCTTCGATGCCGATAAACACCCACACGGTAACCAGCATCATGTTGCGCACCTGGTTCATCACACTGCCCAGGTCCGGGTTTTTCACGCCCCAGATGTCAGCGGTGAAGATGTCCAGCTTGAACGCAAACAGGGCAATCAGCACAAACAGCAGCAGCGGCACGACCTTGGCGACGGTGGTCACCAGGTTGATGAACGCCGCTTCCTTGATCCCGCGCAGCACCAGGAAATGCACGGCCCACAGCAGCACCGACGCACCGATCACCGCCGCCGGCGTATTGCCTTCGCCAAAGATCGGGAAGAAGTAACCCAGGGTGCTGAACAGCAATACGAAGTAACCGACGTTGCCCAGCCAGGCACTGATCCAGTAGCCCCAGGCCGATGAGAAACCCATGTAGTCGCCGAAACCGGCCTTGGCGTAGGCGTACACCCCGCCGTCGAGGTCAGGCTTGCGGTTGGCGAGGGTCTGGAACACGAAGGCGAGGGTCAACATGCCGATGGCGGTAATCACCCAGCCGATCAACACTGCACCGACATCGGCGCTGGCGGCCATGTTTTGTGGCAATGAAAAAATGCCGCCGCCAATCATCGAGCCGACGACAAGTGCGACCAGGGCGCCTAATCGAAGTTTTCCGGGAGTTTCAGACATTGCATGACTCCAATGCAGGAGAAGAGAGACCACAGAATAATTCCGTGCGCTAATCAAACAGCTGACTCAGATCACTTCATTGGCACATTCCATTGTGAATTAACGACTTAGGGTGAGGTTTTGCGGGCGAAAAAATCCCGCAAAGGCGCTGGGTAGAGCGCTCTCTGCTTTATGGTTAATCAATTGGTCGGGGCATGGGTGTTGACGCTAGTTCTTATTTGCGAATGTGCAAATTTTTTGTCCGTTGTTTGGCGAATACTTCATAATCGACGTATTTAAATTCTAAATAAGCCTAAACTTCGTACCTTTACATATCCTTATGTTATGACAACGTCATTAATTTGAATTACTTGCGTGCGCAGTTGTCAGCCAACCGTTTAATTCGAGGAGCCTGCATGACCCAACCCGCCCAGAAACTTCGGCTCAGTGCCCTGATTGCCCTGGTGGTGGGCTCGATGATTGGCGGCGGCATCTTTTCATTGCCGCAGAACATGGCTGCCCGTGCCGAAGTGGGGGCCATCTTGATCGGCTGGGCGATCACCGCCATCGGCATGCTGACCCTGGCCTTTGTGTTCCAGACCTTGGCCAACCGCAAACCAGAACTGGATTCCGGGGTGTACGCCTACGCCAAGGCCGGCTTCGGCGACTACATGGGGTTCTCATCGGCCTGGGGCTATTGGATCAGCGCGTGGATGGGCAACGTCGGTTACTTCGTGTTGCTGTTCAGCACCCTTGGCTACTTTTTTCCGGCATTCGGCCAGGGCAATACACCGCTCGCCATCGGCTGCGCATCGCTGTTGCTGTGGGCCGTGCATTTTCTGGTGATGCGCGGGATCAAAGAGGCAGCGTTCATCAACCAGGTGACGACGGTGGCGAAGATCGTGCCGCTGCTGATGTTTATCGTGATCGCCGGCGTTGCGTTCAAGGCGGATATTTTTACTCGCGATATCTGGGGCCTGGGCAATCCGCAGATGGGCAGCGTGGTCGAGCAGGTGCGCCATATGATGTTGGTCACGGTGTTCGTATTTATCGGGATCGAAGGCGCCAGTGTGTACTCGGCGCGGGCGCAGAAACGCTCGGACGTGGGGCGCGCCACGGTGTTTGGTTTCGTGGGCGTGCTGGCCCTGTTGGTGCTGGTGAATGTGCTGTCCCTGGGCGTCATGAGCCAACCGGAGCTGGCGCAATTGCAGAACCCGTCCCTGGCCGGTGTGTTGGAGCATATCGTCGGGCCTTGGGGCGCGGTATTGATCAGTATCGGCCTGGCGGTTTCGCTGCTCGGCGCGTTGCTCTCCTGGGCGCTGCTGTGCGCGGAAATCCTCTATGCCACGGCCCATGACAAGACCATGCCGGCGTTCCTGAAGAAGGAAAATGCCAATCAGGTGCCGGTTAACGCGTTGTGGCTGACCAATGTGATGATCCAGGCGTTCCTGGTGATCACGCTGTTTTCAGCCAGTACCTACACCACCCTGATCTACCTGGCGTCGTCTATGATCCTGGTGCCTTACTTGTGGTCGGCGGCCTATGCGGTGCTATTGAGCGCGCGTGGCGAAACCTATGCAGGCTGGCAGCGCCGGCGCATGAAAGATCTGCTGGTGGGGCTGGTTGCCCTCGGTTATGCGATCTGGCTGCTGTATGCGGGGGGCTTGAAGTACTTGCTGCTGTCGGCGTTGCTGTACGCACCGGGTGTGATCCTGTTTGCCCTGGCCAAGCGCGAGCAGGGCCAACCCTTGTTTACCACCGTGGAAAAAGGCATTTTCAGCGGCGTGATCGCGGGCGCCGGGTTAGCCGCGTATGGGCTGTATAGCGGGGTATTGTCACTGTGAGACTGGCGTATCAACCGCCCTACGACTGGGCGGCGATGCTGGGGTTCCTATCGGCGCGGGCGATTACCGGGTTGGATACCGTGGTCGCCGGCGTGTATCGGCGCAGCATCAGTGTGGCGGGGCGACATGGCTGGGTCAGCGTCGAACCGGGCGCGGGGGATTGGCTGGAGGTGACGGTCGACTTTCCCGAGCCTGCCGCGATGCCTGAGATCGAGCGGCGCTTGCGCAGGATGTTTGATCTGGACGCGGTGCCTGAGGTGATCAACGCGCAATTGTCGCAAGACCCCCTGATGGCGCAACTGGTTGCGGCCCGCCCTGGTCTGCGGTTGCCTGGCACCTGGGATGGGTTGGAACTGGCGATTCGTGCGGTGCTGGGCCAGCAGATCACCGTGGTGGCAGCGATTCGCCTGGCGGGCAAGTTGGTGGCGCAGTATGGCCAGACCCTGCAAACCCCGCACGCCGGTATTACCCACCTGTTTCCGACACCTGAAGTGCTGGCTGCGGCGGACCTGGCCACCTTGGGCATGCCCAAGGCGCGGGGCCGCACTCTGTCCGGTGTGGCCCAGGCGCTATTGGATGATCCACAGCTTTTCGAACCCAAGGCCAGCCTCCAGGACGGCGTTGCAAGGCTAGTGGCATTGCCGGGGATTGGAGAGTGGACCGCGCAGTACATCGCCATGCGCCAGTTGCGCGAGGCGGATGCGTTTGCGTCGGGGGATATCGGGTTGATCAATGCTTTGGCAGCCTTGGAAGGTGGGCCGGTGTCGGCGCGGCAATTATTGGCGCGGGCCGAGGCGTGGCGGCCGTTGAGGGCGTATGCGGCGCAGCATTTGTGGACGTCGTTGAGCCGCGGGGATTGATAGCGACGGTGATGGCCCCATCGCGGGCAAGCCCGGCTCCCACAGTAGACCGTGTTGTTTGATCCTGTGGGAGCTGGCTTGCCTGCGATAGCGGTGCCCAGGTCACCACTGAGGTCGGTGTGACCCTAACTCCACCGCCGGCAAATCCCACTGCAACGGCGTGCCACTGATGCTCAGCGGGGCTAGCAGCCGATGGGCCTGGCCCCAGGCTGTCTGCTCCACCACCAGGCCTTGGTCATTGATGTCTTCTTCGCGCAATGCCGCTTGCAGTGGCACTTGCCCGGCCTCCACCAGCAACTTCGCCGTACGCGCCAACGACAAGCGCGCCGAACCGCCGCGTCCGGAGTCCAGGCGCTCGGCCAAAGCCCGGATCGCGCTGGCGGCCATCAAATAGCCGGTGGCGTGATCCAGCGCCTGCACCGGTAGCGGCAGCGGTTTATCCGTCTGTTTCCAAGCCATGCCGGCCTCGGCAATCCCGCTGCTCATCTGCACCAGGCTGTCAAAGCCACGACGATTACGCCATGGGCCGCTCCAGCCGTAGGCGTTGAGGCTGACGTCTATCAGTCCGGGGGCGATGTGCTGACGTTCGCCAAGGGTATAACCGAGTTGCTCCAGGGCATCGGCGCGGTAACCGTGGAACAGGATGTCGGCGTCCTTGAGCAACGCTTCGAACACTTGCCGGTCGTCGTGGTTCGTTAGATCCAGGCGGGCGCAGCGTTTACCCAGGGTCATTTCCGGGACGACGCCAGGTTCGTTCCAGGTGGGCGAGTCGATGCGCAGTACGCTGGCACCCAAGCCGGCGAGGAAACGACTGGCCACCGGGCCGGCCAGCACCCGGGTCAAATCCAGCACCTTGATGCCGGCCAGTGGGCGTGCTGCGGAACCGAGCCAGGGTTTGTCGGTGCCGGGTTCGAAGACCTGACGCTGGATCAACGCTTCGGCGTTTACCGCCAAGCCTTGGGGATGCTGCTGCCAGGCTTGCCAGCTACGCATCTGCGCCGCACAACCGCCCGCATCGACAACCGCCTGTTCCAGTTCGGCGGCTTTCCAGGTCGCGACTCTACTCGCCATGGCTGCGCGATCAGCGGCAGGCCCCAATACCCGCTCGGCCGCTGCGCGATGATGGGGCGCGTTGGTGTGCAGACGGATCCAGCCGTCGACGCTGGCGTAATCACCCGCTACCGGGTCCCACAAAGGCGGCACTTGCCACCCCACGGGGCGAATCGACGAGGAGAACCACAACGAGGCCAGGCGCCGATCCACGCTGACGCTGGGCAGGCGCCCGGTTTGTTGCTCAATCAACTGGGCGACGGCCTGGCCTGCGGCGCCGATGCTGGCGGCCGCCAGGTCTGTCACGGCGAAGGTCGAGGGCAAGGCGCCGGCCTGGGGCTGGGGCAGTGGGGCGTGCGGTAAAGCGAGTGCGGCTTGGATGGGAGTCAGCAGGTCTGTCATCAAAGGCCCTCCGTAAGAGAAGGGCCACTATAGAAGATCATCCCACCGGTGTGGCAACCCCAGGGATCAAGGGCAGTTCGATGCTGGCGATAAAGCCGCCATCGGGATGGTTGGCCAGGATCAGGTTACCGCCATGGCGCTCGGCGGCGCGACGGGCGATGGCCAGGCCCAGGCCATGGCCTTGGGCGGTCTGGCCCGGCGCCCGGTAGAACGGCTCGCCCAATTGGCTCAGGTGCTCGGCTTCAACGCCGGGTCCGTGGTCGCGTACGCTGATCAGAATGCGCCCGCCTTGATGCTGGGCCTGCAATTCAATCGGTTCGCCCACCGGGTTGAAGCGCTGGGCATTGCGCAGCAGGTTGTCCACGGCGCGTTCGATCATGGTCGGCCAGCCTTTAAGCTGCAAGTCATTGGCAGTCGTCAGTTGCACCACTTGCTCGGGGGCACTGAGTTGGGCGTCCTTTTGCAGCGTTTTAAGCAACGGCGTGAGGTCGATGTCTTCGGCGCTGGCGTTGTCGGCGTCGACCCGCGCCAATACCAGGATCTCGCTGATCAAGGCCTCCAGTCGATCGCATTCGCGGGTCAGGCGCGGCCAGAGTTTTTCCCGTTCTTCGGGGCTGGCGCGTTCGGCCAGGGCCAGGGCGATACGCAAGCGCGCCAACGGCGAGCGCAGTTCGTGGGACACGTCGCGCAGCAACTGGCGCTGGCTGCCGATCAGGCTTTGGAGGCGTGCGCCCATGCGGTTGAAGTCGTTGGCCAGCACGCCGAACTCGTCGCGCCGATTGGCCAGTTGCGCCAGGCTGTTCTGTTGATAAGTGGTTTGCCCCAGGTCATGCACCGCGCCGCGCAAACGGCTGAGTGGGCGGGTGATGGACAAGGTCACCAGCAGGCTGAACAGGGTCAGCACCACCAGGGTAATCGCCAATGCACTGAGCGGCCACAGCAGGCTGCTGCGGTGCCAGGCGTCCAGCTCCGGGTGAGGAATACGGTAGATCAATAGGTAGGTGTCGCCGGTTTTGGCGCTGGTGTACTCGGCGGTCAGGCGGCGCCACGGCAGATGGCCGTCCTGGCTGTCGTTCTGGCGGGCTTCGAAGGCGGCGGCGCGGCGCGGGAAGGTGCCGCGCACCACCGGGTCGCCGCTTTCGTTAAGCACTTGCACGTCGATGTGGTACTGGCGCTTGCGCTGCTGCAGCAACTCCTGGGCGGCGTCTTCGCCCTGGGTTTCGTAGAGCTGCGTCCACTCTTGGGCCAGGTTGTTGAGGCCAGGGTGGCGGCTGAGAATCCAGGCATCCTGGTTGAGCATGTGCCCAAGCAGGATCGACAAACCGGCAACCAGGGCGATGGCCAGCCAGAAACTCGCCAGGATACGCCAGAACAATGAACGCACAGGAAACCCTCAAACAGGAAAAGCCCAGCGGCGCGAACCACTGGGCTGGGGTGAAGCTAGGCCATTATTGCGCTTTTTGCGCTTGCTGGGCTTTCCAGGCCTGGAACTCTTTCCATTCGGCGCGGCGCTCGGCTTGTTTCTTGACGATTTCGTCGTACTTCTTCTGCTGGTCGGGCTTGAGCACGGCACGGATATCGGTCTGGGTTTTCTGCTTGCCGGCGGCGATTTCGTCCTGCATCGCCTTCTGGTCAGCGGCTGGCAGTTTGTCCAGGTACTTTTTGACCAGGTCTTTGCGGGCGTGCCATTGGTCACCCATCAGCTTGCGGATCTGCTCGCGCTGTTCCTTGCTCAAGTCCAGCTGGCTGAACGGGCCGCCTTTGCCACGCGGACCGTGTTCACCGTGGCCTGGGCCGCCCATCATGTGGCTTTCAGGACCACCCATCGGGCCTGGGCCTTCCGGCATTGCCATGGCAACGGTGGGCAGGGCAGTGGCGAACATCAAAGCGATAAGGGTCTTGCGCATGGTGATTCTCCTGTCTCTATTCCGGTGAGTCCGGATGTGAGTAGGTTACGCAGAGCAAGGTCAGCGGCGGTCAGGGTAGGGTAAAGCTTCGGTAAAGACGGGTTTGATAGGAACTGACAAAACCCTCGAGGCTGATGAGAACACTGGTGGGAGCTGGCTTGCCTGCGATAGCGGTGTGTCAGTCACCCTCATGCTAACTGGCCCACCGCTATCGCAGGCAAGCCAGCTCCCACAGGGTTGAGCGTGATGTTTAGAGGCTGTAGTAGTAACCACGACTACGCAGCGCCACGATCCGTGGCCGGCCATCGGGGTGGGGGCCGATCTTTTTACGCAGGTTGCTGACGTGCATGTCCAGGCTGCGGTCATACAGGGTCAACTTGCGGCCCAGGGCGATCTGCGCCAGTTCCTGTTTATCCAGGGGCTCGCCGGGCTGACGTAGCAATGCTTCAAGCAGGCGGCTTTCGGAGACGGTGAGGGCGAACTCCTGTTCATCGATGCTGACCACGCCGCGCACCGGGCTGAAGCACAGGTCGCCCAGTTCCAGCTGGGTCGATACCGCGGCCGGGTGGCTGCGGCGCAATACGGCGCGCAGGCGAGCCGTCAGCTCGCGCGGATCGCAGGGCTTGGCCAGGTAGTCGTCGGCGCCCAGTTCCAGGCCAAGGATGCGGTCCAGGGGCTCGCCCCGGGCCGAGAGCATCAGCACCGGCAGCTCCGGGTGGTCGTTGCGCAATTGCTTGAGTAGCTCCAGGCCGCTGCCGTCGGGCAGCATCACGTCGAGCACGACGGCCGCAGGCGCGCTGTCGGCCAGGGCTTTTCGGGCGCTCAAGCCGTCATGGCAGGCGCGTACCTGGAAACCTTCCTGGCTCAACCAACTGGTCAGCAGCTCACAGAGCTCCTGGTCATCATCTATCAGTAACAGCTCGCTCATGACTCACTCAATTTAGCCATTGTCGGCGGCGAAGGCCCCACCGGTGATGCCTCGAGCCATTAGGAGTGCGCCGAAACGATTAGGTTCGACGCAGCCGGGTTCAAGGCAAGACTTGCTTGAACGGCTTGACCACTACATCGGCGTAGACGCCTGCTGCGACATAAGGGTCAGCCTTGGCCCAGGCCTGGGCGTCGGCCAGGGAGGCGAACTCGGCGACGATCAGGCTTCCGCTGAAACCCGCGTCGCCTGGGTCGTTGCTGTCGACGGCCGGGTGCGGGCCGGCCAGTACCATGCGGCCTTCGGCTTGCAGCTGTTTGAGGCGCTCGACGTGGGCCGGGCGTACGCTCAGGCGTTTTTCCAGGGAGTTGGCAACGTCTGTGGCAATGATGGCGTAGAGCATGTCAGTCCTCGGTTTTCGGTGTGGTGTCATGCAGGTGGCGTGACAGGTAGATGCCCTGGCCGATCAAAAACAATACGGTCATGCCCAGGCTGCCAAACACTTTGAAGTCGACCCAGTAGTCCTGGAAGGTGAAGGCCACGAACAGGTTGGCGGCGCCGCAGAACAGGAAGAACACGATCCAGGCCACGTTCAGGCGCACCCACACCGGCTCCGGCAAGGTCAGCGCATGGCCCATGATCCGCTTGATCAGCAGGCGGTCACCGATGAAGTGGCTGCCGATAAACACCAGGGCGAACAGCCAGTTCACCACAGGGGCTTTCCATTTAAGGAAGGTTTCGCTGTGGAAGGCCAGGGTCAGGCCACCGAACACCAGGCAGGCGACGAGGGTGAGCCATTGGCTTTTTTCCAGCTTGCGCTGCGAGATGAAGATGGCGCCGTACACTACGATAGAGCTGATGATCAGTACGGCAGTGGCACTGTAGATGCCCCCGAACGACAGCTCGTGGCCGGCGATTTCGATGACCCTGGGGTCGAGTTTGGTAACGATGAAAAACAGCAACAGCGGGATGAAGTCGATGAATTGTTTCACAGTAAGAGCCAGAAGCTGGATGTGGCGGCATAATAACAAACATCCTTGGTTGCGATAGCGCCAGCTGACTTGAGGTTACACACCCCCGTGAATGTTGATTTGCACTGCCACAGCACGGCCTCCGACGGCGCCCTGGCGCCCGCGGTACTGGTTGCGCGTGCGTTTGAAAAAGGCGTGCGAGTTTTGGCATTGACCGACCATGACACCCTTGAAGGCCTCGACGAAGCCCGCCAGGCCGCGCACTCCCTGGGTATGCAGTTGGTCAACGGCGTGGAATTGTCCTGCACCTGGGGCGGCGCCACCATCCACGTGCTGGGCTACGGTTTTGATCAAAAGGCCCCGCCCTTGGTGGCGGCGATTGCCCAATTGCACGATGGCCGCTGGCTGCGGTCCGAAGAAATAAGCCGCAAGCTCAGCCTCAAAGGTATGCCAGGTGCCCTCGACGGTGCCCGTGCTATCCAGCAGGAATTGGGCGACAGCGGCAACGCACCGGCCCGTCCGCACTTTGCCGACTGGATGGTGCGTGAAGGCTATGTGAAGGATCGCGCCGAGGCCTTTCGCAAATGGCTGGGCGCCGGCAAGTTGGGCGATGTGAAGCTGCACTGGCCAACCCTGGAAGACACCGTCCAGACCCTGCGGGCCTCCGGGGCCTGGGTGAGCCTGGCGCATCCCTGGCATTACGATTTCACCCGCAGCAAGCGCCGCAAGCTGATCAGCGACTATATTGGAGCGGGTGGTCACGCCATCGAGGTGGTCAACGGGCATCAACCTGCCGAACAGGTCGGCAGCCTGGCGATCCTCGCCCGCGAATTTGGTCTGCTGGTCAGTGCCGGCAGTGACTTTCATGGCCCAGGCGGCTGGTCCGAGATTGGCGAATATCGCCAGGTCCCGGAAGATCTGCCGCTGTTGTGGGGGCGATTCAAGCATGACCCCATTATTGCCACCGTCTGAACAGGTAGAGCACGTGAGCCAATTCTTCCAGATTCATCCGGAAAACCCTCAGGCGCGCCTGATCAAGCAGGCCGTGGAGATCATCCGTGCCGGCGGCGTGGTGATCTATCCGACTGATTCGTCCTACGCCATTGGCTGCCAGATCGGCGACAAGGGCGCGGTGGAGCGAGTAAGGCGCCTGCGCCAGCTGGACGACAAGCACAACTTTGCGCTGATCTGCAGCGACTTGTCCCAGCTCGGGCTGTTCGCCAAGGTCGACACCGGCACCTTCCGCCTGCTCAAGGCCCACACGCCGGGGCCCTACACCTTCATCCTCAACGCCACCCGCGAAGTGCCGCGCCTGTTGCTGCACCCGAAGAAACGCACCATTGGCCTGCGCGTGCCGGAACACCCGATTGCCCTGGCGCTGCTGGCCGAGTTGGGCGAACCGCTGATGAGCGTGTCGTTGATCCTGCCCGGCGAAACCGAGCCGTTGTACGACCCTTATGAAATGCGCCGTTTGCTGGAAAAGCACGTCGACCTGATCATCGACGGCGGCTACGGTGGCAACAAGGCCTCCACGGTGATCAACCTGGCCGATGGCGAACCAGAAGTGGTGCGTGTGGGTTGTGGCGACCCGGCTCCGTTCATGGTCGAGGCCTGAATGTCAGCCGTGGAAGCCGCTGATCCCCAGGCTGGCGCCCAGCAGGAACTGCCGTTTGCTATGGTGTATGGCCAGGCGGTCATGGAAATGCCCCTGGACCTGTACATCCCGCCGGACGCCCTGGAGGTGTTCCTTGAAGCCTTCGAAGGCCCGCTGGACTTGCTGCTGTACCTGATCCGCAAGCAGAACATCAACATCCTCGACATTCCGGTGGCAGAAATCACCCGCCAGTACATGGGCTATGTCGAGCTGATGCAGTCGGTGCGCCTGGAACTGGCCGCCGAGTACCTGGTCATGGCCGCCATGCTCGCCGAGATCAAGTCGCGCATGCTGTTGCCGCGCTCGGAGACGGTGGAAGCCGAAGAGGATGACCCGCGCGCCGAGCTGATCCGCCGCCTGCAGGAGTACGAACGCTTCAAGGCCGCCGCCGAAGGCATCGACGGCCTGAGCCGTGTGGGCCGTGATGTGGTGGTGCCCAAGCTCGACGCTCCCGAGGCGCGCGCGCGCAAGTTGCTGCCGGACGTGAGTCTGGAAGAATTGCTGATGTCCATGGCCGAAGTACTGCGCCGTGGCGATATGTTCGAGAGCCACCAGGTCAGCCGTGAAGCGCTGTCCACCCGCGAGCGCATGAGCGATGTGCTGGAACGTCTCAAGGGCGGTGGGTTTGTACCCTTTGTCGAGTTGTTTACTGCCGAAGAGGGCCGACTGGGCGTGGTGGTGACTTTTATGGCGATCCTTGAGCTGGTCAAGGAGTCTTTGGTCGAGCTGGTGCAGAATGAGCCTTTTGCGGCTATCCACGTGCGGGCGCGAGCCGAATAACGAGCTGAATCGATGAATCTGACTGAACCCCGCGAACTGGCCCCTTTGCTGGAGGCCTTTCTCCTGGCCTCGGGTAAACCGCAATCTCTGGAGCGCCTGTTCGAACTCTTTGAAGAGGCCGAACGCCCGGAGCCGCCGGTCTTCAAGAAGGCCTTGGAGATCCTGCGCAAATCCTGCGAGGGCCGTGCCTTTGAACTGCGTGAAGTGGCGTCGGGTTACCGCCTGCAGATCCGTGAGAAGTTTTCACCGTGGGTCGGGCGTTTGTGGGAAGAACGCCCGCAGCGCTACTCGAGGGCGATGCTGGAGACCATGGCGCTGATCGCCTATCGCCAGCCCATCACTCGAGGCGAGATCGAAGACGTGCGTGGTGTGGCGGTCAACAGCCATATCGTCAAGACCCTGCTTGAGCGTGAGTGGATCCGCATTGTTGGCTACCGCGATGTGCCGGGCAA
Organism: Pseudomonas sp. MF6751; assembly: GCF_016613265.1. Taxonomy (NCBI): domain Bacteria; kingdom Pseudomonadati; phylum Pseudomonadota; class Gammaproteobacteria; order Pseudomonadales; family Pseudomonadaceae; genus Pseudomonas; species Pseudomonas sp. MF6751. The sequence goes on along the minus strand of NZ_JAENSV010000022.1, from coordinate 10,909 downwards.
ACCGGCCATGTTCGCCACCACCAAGGTGTTCCTCGATCATTTCAACCTGAAGAACCTCGACGACCTGCCGCCGCTGGCCGAACTGCGCGAAATGGAGGCCGAGCCGGTGCTCGATTTCGACGACGCGCCGGTGCCGCAAAGCCTGCAGGAACTGGCCGACGCCAGCGCCGAGCCGGAGGAGCCCAAGGACGAAACCAGTTTCCATACGTTGTTGCTGGAGCTGGACGACATGGAGCAGGGGATCAAGACCGACTTCGACGATTTGCTGCGTGATGGTGCGGCGGAGCCAGAAACCCAGGTGAACGTTGAATCCGCGCCTGAGGTCCAAACCGAAGAAGATATTCTCGGCGTGGCTGAAGCCCGCGAAAAGCTCTTGGCCGCCGTTGCCGCCCTCGAACAGCCGCCCCTGAGTGACGAAGAAGACGAAGCCCGGGCGCTGGCCGAAGCCATCGAAAACGAGCGCCGCCAGCTCGAAGACTGACCGGCTCTGACGTTCACCGCGCAACCCATGTGGGAGCTGGCTTGCCTGCGATGCAGACGCCTCGGTCTCTCAGATGCAAGGAGGTGATGCCATCGCAGGCAAGCCAGCTCCCACAGAGGATCGACCATGAGTGCCATGAAAGACCCGTGCATCAGCATCTGCAAATTCAACGATGACATCTGCGTCGGCTGTGGCCGCAGCAAGCGTGAAATCCGTGCCTGGAAGAAACTCGATAAAGCCGACAAGCGCATGGTTCTGGCCGAAGCCGAGCTGCGATTGCTGGCCCTGGGGGCCACCGGTCGGCGGAAAAGCAAATGAGCTGGGCGTTATCGACTAGTCTGGGATGCGCAACACGCGCCATGCGCGTATGATTCGCGACCCCTTGCCGAGCTATTTGGCCAAGGCCCCGCTTTCAATACCCTCAGGCCACGCCTGAATCGACCCACCGGGAGGTGCTTACGATGAATGACCAAGACCAGAAAGACCAGGAAATCGGCCCAGCAGGCGAAAAACTGCAAAAAGTGCTGGCGCGTATCGGCGTGGGCTCGCGCCGCGACGTCGAAGCCTGGATCACCCAGAAGCGCATCAAGGTCAACGGCGTCGAGGCAACCCTCGGCCAGCGCGTCGACCTGCACGATGCAATCACCATTGATGGCAAGGTCATCAAGCGTGAAGAGGCCGCCGAATCGGTGCGCCGCGTGATCATGTACAACAAGCCCGACGGCGAGATCTGCACCCGTGACGACCCGGAAGGCCGTCCGACCGTGTTCGACAAGATGCCCAAGCCTAAAGAAGGCCGCTGGATCAACATCGGCCGCCTGGACATCAACACCACCGGCTTGCTGATGTTCACCACTGACGGTGAGTTGGCCAACCGCCTGATGCACCCGTCCTACGAGATGGACCGTGAATACGCCGTGCGTGTACGTGGTGAAGTCGATGACGAGATGATCGAACGCCTCAAGGCGGGCGTGGTGCTCGAAGACGGCCCGGCCAAGTTCACCGACATCAAGCAGGCGCCGGGTGGCGAAGGTTTCAACCACTGGTACCACTGCGTGGTGATGGAAGGCCGTAACCGTGAAGTGCGTCGCCTGTGGGAGTCCCAGGGCCTGGTGGTCAGCCGCCTCAAGCGCGTGCGTTTTGGTCCGGTGTTCCTGAATTCCGACCTGCCGATGGGCCGCTGGCGCGAAATGAGCCAGTACGAAGTCGATATCCTCAGCGCCGAAGTGGGCCTGACGCCGGTTGCCATGCCGCAGATGAACGCCAAGAGCAAAGACAAGCTTGAGCGTATGCAGCGTAAATCGTCGCGCCCAGTGCCACGTACCGAACGTGTTGCCCGCACCCTGCGCCCGGCGCTGGATGCACCGGCCACCGGCGGTCGTATCTCGCGTCAGCCGCGCATTGAAGGTGAACGCCGCCCCACCACACCATCGCGTCAGGAAGGCGAGCGTGCGCCACGTACGCCGCGTCCTGCTCCGGCGGGTGGTCGCAGCAACCGTGGTGAAGCGGATCGCCCGGCCGACAACGCCAGCACCAAGCGTCCAGCCAAGCCAGCGGCGAACAAGCGCCCCGGCCCGAAACTGGTCGCCGATGAGCCGTCGGGCAAGCGCCGTGGCGCACCGGCCGGTTCCGGCCAGCGCCCTGGTTTTGGTCGCAAGAAGCCGCAGTGATGCGCTAAGTGCTGCGCGAAAACGCCAACCCTAGGGTTGGCGTTTTTTTTGCGATCTACATTTGAAATGCAACCAACTGTGGGAGCTGGCTTGCCTGCGATAGCGGTGGGCAAGCCCTAATGCCAGTCAGTTAAGACAGAATCGGTAACTGTGGCGAGGGAGCTTGCTCCCGCTGGGGCGCGAAGCGGCCCCAAAAAATGGGACTGCTACGCAGTCCAGCGGGAGCAAGCTCCCTCGCCACAAGTCACTGGTTGTCTGCTCTAGCTCTTAACTGACTGGCATTAGGGCAAGCCCGGCTCCCACAGGGATCTCTACACGTCTGACGGTCTTTTAAAAGGCAAAGGCGCCATCAAACACCGGCTTGTCATCCAGCGCCAACACCCCACTGGCAAAGATCAGGTCCAGGTGATGACTGCCTTTCTGCCCGCCACCCAAGCCCAGGTGCAGCCCGCAGTGACGCTCTTCAAACCCGGCATTGCGCGCATACAGGTCCTTGACCCCTTCATTGGTGCCAATCCCCAACTCCTCCACGCGACGGTTGGACGGGTTGGCGTTCAGGTACTTGTTGAAGTCATCTGCCAGCCCCGGCACTTCGCTGGCCACGCTGCACACGGTGGAGTTCTCGATCCATAACTCCAGCGGCGATTGCAGCACGCCGTATTTGCGTGCAAAGGGGATGGTACTGAGGAAGGTGCCGACAAACCGCACCTGGCCGTTGATGGCTTCGCTGTGGGTGGCGATTTCTCCGGGCGCCAGGTCGTGGTTGCCGACGCCGTTGATATTGGTCCACTTCTTGATGCTGCTCATCGGCGCTTCCAGGCGCGAACCGTGTTTGTCGGTAAAGCTCAGCACGTTGGCCTGGGCCATGCGCCGGATCAGTGTGGCGTTGAGGTCGGCGATGCGTTGGGGCTCGACGCTGAAGGTGTCGTAAAAATAGTCGCCGTAATCCTTGAACAGCAGGGATTTCTTCCAGTGCTCGGCCATCACGCCTTGCAGGGCGCGGATAAAGTCAGGGCCTTCGGCGCGTGGGTTGGGCAGCGTGGAGGAATCGTAGAGAAACAGGTACAGGTCACAGGTTTGAATGGCCTGTGCCAGGGTGTCGCTGGGCGCCAGGTCCAGGCGTTGCAGTTGGAAGTTGAAGCGGGCGGCGCTGCCGTGGGTGATCGTCTGGGCGATGGCGTCATAGCGCTCGGTATGGCCCAGCAACACGGTGGGGCGGTTCAGGCCGTTGAGGGCCGGGTGGTGAGCAAGGTAGTAGAGAAAGTGTTCGACGGCGCGGGCCTTGTCCATGACGGGTGTCCTTCGGTGCCTTGGGTAAGGGGGCAGGCGCCGTGCACAGCGCCTGCCGGATGCCTGCCGGGTATTAGAAAGGCCACATCGCGGTGCCAAAAGGCACAACGGCATCGGCTTGCATCATTTCAACGGCGGCCTCATGGGTCGGCGCTTCAAACCAATCGTCGAGTTGCAGTTCGGTTTCCAGGTCGTTTTCCAGTGCTTGCATGGTGTATCTCCTAGAGGACGTTGATTGAGAACGGCTCACCCACAGGCTTCGCGGGCAAGTGGAAAGAACCTAGAAGAGAGTGTTTCGAAATGCAAAAAATTTATTGACACGGTTTCATTTGGATTTTTTCTTCTGTTTTTTGGCGGATTTTTTTATTCAGGCAAAACAGTTAATTGGCTGAAGCGATTCTTCAGACGTGGCCTTCCGACAGAATTCCGTTGAGGGCTGCCAAAGTCTGGCTGTAACGCAGGATTTCCGTGGTGTAACGATAGATTTACGCAACTGCCCTGGCTTTGTTGGGGGGGCGCGCCGATGTAAGCATTAGCTGACAGAATTGACTGTGCACTTTCTCGGTGCGTGCCGAAGCTGTCGAGCGGTGTACAATGCGCCGCGTTTTACTGTGACCCCCCTTGCGTACCCACGCAAAAGGCCAAGACCTCAGGGTTTGATCCCCCTGATCACTCCGCCTGGCCACGAGCCGGACGGGTTCGATTTCGTCACAGATAAAAACAAACAGGTGACGCATGACCATTAGAAAGACGCTGTACTCCTGGTGCCTGCGCTGGGGTTTGAGCGGCGCTGCTTGAGTCGGTAATTCAAGGCAGCAACCTGCATTCAACTCTTCAAACCTTGCGTGAGACCCTTTTCATGAGTGGACCCCATTCCTCTTCAGGCGAGCTGAAACGCGGCCTGAAAAATCGGCATATTCAGTTGATCGCCCTCGGTGGCGCCATCGGCACCGGCCTGTTCCTGGGCTCGGCCGGGGTGCTCAAATCCGCCGGCCCGTCGATGATCCTGGGCTATGCCATCTGCGGCTTTATCGCCTTCATGATCATGCGCCAGCTTGGCGAGATGATCGTCGAGGAGCCCGTCGCCGGCTCCTTCAGCCATTTTGCCCACAAGTACTGGGGCGGTTTCGCCGGTTTTCTGTCGGGCTGGAACTGCTGGATTCTGTACATTCTGGTGGGTATGTCGGAGCTGACGGCCGTCGGCAAGTACGTGCATTACTGGTGGCCGGAGATTCCGACCTGGGTCTCTGCGGCGGCCTTCTTCGTGCTGATCAACGTGATCAACCTGGCCAACGTCAAAGTCTTCGGTGAAGCCGAGTTCTGGTTCGCCATCATCAAGGTGGTGGCGATCGTCGGCATGATTGCCCTGGGCAGCTACCTGCTGGTCAGCGGCAGCGGCGGTCCCCAAGCCTCGGTCAGCAACCTGTGGGAGCATGGTGGTTTCTTCCCCCATGGCGTCGGCGGCTTGGTGATGGCCATGGCGATCATCATGTTCTCCTTCGGCGGCCTGGAAATGCTCGGCTTTACTGCTGCCGAAGCCGACCAGCCACGTACTGTTATCCCCAAGGCGATCAATCAGGTGATCTACCGCATCCTGATTTTCTACATCGGTGCCCTGGTGGTGCTGCTGTCGCTCACACCGTGGGACAGCCTGCTGGCGACCCTCAACGCCTCCGGCGATGCCTACAGCGGTAGCCCGTTCGTGCAGGTGTTCTCGATGCTGGGCAGTAACACCGCCGCGCATATCCTCAACTTCGTGGTGCTGACCGCCGCGCTGTCGGTGTACAACAGCGGTACCTACTGCAACAGCCGCATGCTCTTGGGCATGGCCGAGCAGGGCGACGCGCCCAGGGCCCTGGCGAAGATCGACAAGCGTGGCGTGCCGGTGCGTTCGATCCTGGCCTCGGCGGCGATCACCCTGGTGGCGGTGCTGATGAACTACCTGATGCCCCATGACGCGCTGGAACTGCTGATGTCGCTGGTGGTGGCCACGTTGGTGATCAACTGGGCGATGATCAGTTTCTCCCACGTCAAGTTCCGCCAGCACATGAACCGCACCGGCCAGGTGCCGCTGTTCAAGGCGTTGTGGTATCCGTATGGAAACTACATCTGCCTGGCGTTCGTGGTGTTTATCCTGGTGATCATGCTGATGATGCCGGGGATTCAGGTGTCGGTATATGCGATCCCGGTGTGGGTAGCGTTCATGGCAGTGTGTTACTGGATCAAGAACAAGCGCACGGCGCGGTCAGCTATTGGCGCAACGGGTCCGGTTCTGGAGTAGGACTTTTCCCCTTGCAGAAAACCCGGCGCCCTGCCGGGTTTTTTGTGGGTATGGCAGGTTAGAATCGCCCCCTCTTTTTTCCGCATGCCCGGAGGCCCCGATGCAATACACCGACGTCGCCGATAGCGCCTTGCAGCGTGATGAACTGGAGGACTTGATCGGCCGGCACAGCGGCCCTTTGCGCTTGATCGGAGTAGATTTAAGTGGCGTCGACCTGTCGCGCATGGCACTGGACAACTGGGTGTTCGAGCGCTGCACCCTGGTCCAGACCTCGTTTCTCGGTTCTCGACTGGAAGGGACTCAGTGGAAAAACTGCCGAGCCAGCCTCGCCATTTTCGAAGCGGCCAACCTGCTCGAGGCGCAATTCCACAGTTGCGATCTGAACAACACTCGTTGGCAGCGCAGCAAACTGTCCCAGGCGGCTTTTACCCAGTGCAAGCTGACGGGCGCCAATTTCACCCATTGCGCGTCACTGGGGCTGAGCTTCAGCGAAACCCTGCTCAACAGTGCCTTTTTATCCGGGTTGTCGTTTGCTCGAAGTGTGCTCAAGAATCTGGATTTTTCCGACAGCGACTTGTCGGATACGGACTTTCGCAAGGCTGAACTGGTCGACTGCAGCCTCGCACATGCCCGCATCAACGGCGCTAATTTTGCGGGTGCCGACTTGCGCGGTGCAGATTTGAGCGGTTTTCGTCTCAATGATGCCAAACTGTTCAAAGGCGCCGTGATTTCCAAAGCCCAGGCGTCGATATTGTTGTCTGAGTTGGGCTTGTCCGTTGCCTAAGGTTTTGATTGATGCTGGAAATTTCCAACAATGTGCACCTGCCCGACGCCGAGATCGAGCTGACCGCCATTCGTGCCCAGGGTGCCGGTGGGCAGAACGTCAATAAAGTGTCGAGTGCGGTGCACCTGCGGTTTGATATTCCGGCCTCGTCGTTGCCGGAGTTTTACAAGGAGCGCCTGCTGGCGCTGCGTGACAGCCGGATCACCAGCGAAGGCGTGCTGGTGCTCAAGGCCCAGCAATATCGCACCCAGGAGCAGAACCGCGCCGATGCGCTGGAGCGCCTGGTGGAGTTGATCCAGAGCGCCACCAAGGTCGAGAAAAAGCGTCGTCCGACCAAGCCCACCCTGGGTTCGAAGAAACGCCGCCTGGAGTCCAAGACCAAGCGCGGCAGCATTAAGGCCGGGCGCGGCAAGGTCGACTTCTAGGCGTCGCGTGTTTCGCGGGCCTTAGGCGCCTGGCGGTACAGGTAGAAGCTCAGCAGCAAACCGGCGAAAGCTGCGAGGGCGGCGAACAAGAAGATCGAGGCAAAGCCAAAACCTGCCGCCACGGCGCCCGCCAGCGGCCCGGTGATGCCCAAGGACAAGTCGATAAACAGCGAGTAGGCCCCCACCGCCGAGCCACGGCTGGAGGCCGGCACCAGGTTGACCGCCTCTACCCCCAATGCGGGGAACACCAAGGAAAAGCCGAAACCGCTCAACGCCGCACCCGCCAACGCCAGTTGGGCATCCGGCGCCAGCCACAGCAGCAGCAGGCCCAGCACTTCCACTGACAGGCAGGCGATTGCGACGCGAAAACCGCCAATGCGGTTGATCAAATTGCCAAACAGCAAGCGTGCGCCGATAAAACTGGCACCGAACAGGCTCAAGGCCCACACCGCGTTATCCCAGTGCTGGGTGCTGTAATACAACGTGATAAAGGTGGCGATGGTGCCAAAGCCGATGGAGCCCAGCGCCAGCGCGCAACCATGCGGCAGCACGCGGCCCAGCACGTTCATGAACGGCAAACGTACGCCGGGCACAATCGGCGCCGCTTGTTTTTTCCAGGCCAACAGCACACCCAGCACGGCCAACAGAATGATGCTGACGCCCATGCTCCACAGCCCAAAATGGCTGACCAGCAGCACCCCCAACGGCGCACCCACCGCCAGCGCGCCGTAGCTGGCGATGCCGTTCCAGGAAATAACCTTGGCCGTGTTCGCCGCGCCGACACGGCCAATGCCCCAGCCAATCGCGCCCGAACCCACCAGGCTTTCAGCGCTGCCCAGCACCAGCCGCCCGACCAGCAGGCAGCCGAGGCTCAGAGCCGGCAGGCTGGAAAACCACGCCGCAAACAACATGAACACGCCACTCAAACCGCAGCCCACCAAGCCGATCAGCACGGCGCGCTTGCTGCCCAGATTGTCGATGATCTTACCGGCATAGGGGCGGCTCAGCAGGGTTGCCAGGTATTGCACGCTGATCACCAGCCCGGCGATGACGGCGCCATAGCCCAGCTGGCTATGGACATAACCCGGTAGTACGGCCAGGGGGATGCCGATATTCAGGTAGCCGATGAAGGTAAACAGCACGATGGAAACGACTTGCAGCGTGACCGTCATGGGGCGCTGGGTATCTGGCATGGGAGAGATCCACTGTCGCAGCAGGTAAAGATAGGCTGCTAATGATACCGGTGCGCAAGCCGGGCAGGGCGGCAAAAATGTAAAACGTCAGATCTAAGGCAGATCAAGCTTGGGCGGGGGCCAGCAATTGGGTGGTCACCAGGGCCGCCAGGGCGTTTTCCTGGGTGCCGAAGCGCTTGAGCAGTGCTGCTTGCTTGTCGGCACTGAGGCGGTTCCAGACTTCGACCATCTGCAAGGCAGCGTCGAGTACAGCGGCGTCCGGCGTGTCGGAAGGGGAAGTGGTCATAGTGAAGGTCTCGGATAATTCAGGCAGTGTGGAAAGCGCTCAAAGGCGCGCTTTCCACACGGTCTGGTACGGCGTCAGTCTCGGCTTTCGCGCTCGACTGGTTTTGCTTCTTTGGCCTCAGGCTGCTTGTCGCTGGCCTGCTGCGGTGTTGGCTGCTCAGTTGGGTGCAGGCTTGGGAAGGGGAGATTAGGTATCTCGTGCATCGTGGTCGCTCCTCGCAAGGTCTGTTTTTTCAATCGCAGGTGATTCCGCGCTCTCAAAAAGCCTTGGCAGGATACAGCACCGTAAATGACAAAAAGACTTTTATCTCCACAGATGCACAATTTTTAATGGTTCAGGCGCAAGTGACATGAGGTCACACCCCTAGAACGGCACCTTGCCCAGGATCATGTCGCGGTACATCACAAAATCCCCCAACAAGCTGTAGAACGGGTGTTGAAAGGTGGCGGGGCGGTTCTTTTCGAAGAAGAAGTGGCCAATCCAGGCAAAGCTGTAGCCCGCCAGGGGCAACGCCAACAGCAGAACCAATGAGCCTCTGCCGATGGCGTACGCCAGAATGCCTATTACCAGGGTGGTGCCGATAAAGTGCAGGCGTCGACAGGTGCTGTTGCCGTGTTCGCTCAGGTAGTACGGGTAGAACTCGGCAAAACTGTTGAATTTCTTGATGTTTTCCACGGTCACCGGCCCTCTGGTTGCTGTGCCGCCAACGGGTGCGCGGCGGGGAGCTTATTTGAGTCTAGAGTGATCAGTGCTAACAGCCAGTGACAATAGATGCCACTTTAGTATCCTTGGAGATAGGCGCGTAAATATCGGGCTGTAGAGGCAATGTTGTCATAACCCTGGCATTACCCCCGAAAAGAGCCTCTGCCTTGCTGCCTGCCCCGGTGTCCGCCGATGGCATCCAGCGACCATAAATCCTTGCGATCATGGTCCAGTCTTTGTGCCCCATCTGGCTCGCCACCCACATTGGATGCTCTCCCGCAGAAAGCATCATAGAGGCGTAGGTGTGGCGAGTTTGGTATGGGCGCCGGTAGCGCACTCCTGACTTCTTCATGGCCGGAAGCCAAAGTATTTTTCGGATACGGCCAGACTCCTCCCATGGTTGGCCACTATGAGGGTTCATGAATATCCGCCCGCCGGCCAAAAACGTTAGGGCCTTTTGCTGGGTCAGTGCATCCAGCGCAGGCTTCAACAACTTCACCGTCCGTCTGCCGCTCGCGGTCTTCGGAGTCTCTGGCGCATTCGCTGCTCGCGTCTTGGCGCGAACAATGCGAATAGATCCGCCAACCCAGTCAACATCCCCCCACTCCAAAGCAATAAGCTCGCTCGGCCTGAGGCCCGTCCAGAATGAGAAAATCATCTGTGCGCGCTGCTCTTTTGGCGTTGCTGCCAAAAGTGCCTGCTGCTCCTCTACAGTGAATGGATCGACGTCATCATCCTCCTTGAGCTCCTCCCTGTTCTTGTAATTCCACCCGACCATCGGGTTGATCTCCAAAACCTCATCCTCTACCGCGTCGTCAAGCGCGGATCTAAGGCAGCTCTGCAGGTTCGTCATTGTCTTGTTGCCGACCTTGTACTGGGAAAGCCTGTCACGCACATGCTTGCGCGACAGCTCACCTAGTGACAAGTGGCCGAACATTGGTATAAGCCGGCCATCTATCATTTCCCGATAGTGTTCGGCAGTGCTCGACTTGAGCTGAGCCTTTTTCTTGTCCAGCCACTCAACCAGGTAAACGCCCAGGCTCTGGCGATCTTCCGGAGTCTTGAAAGCCAAAGCCTTCTTGGAGTTAGGAAAGGTTAGAGCGTAATCGAATGTACCCGCGAGAATGGCGTGCTCAATCGCAGCCTTGTGCAGTTCTGCTTTCTTTAGGTTAGCGGCGCTGGGCTTGAGCTGGACGCGCTCACGGCACCGGACGCCCTGGTATTGGAACGTGATCTCGATACTACTTGCAGACGCGGCGCGGACGCCTCCCCCATCTCTACCCATGAGTAATACCCCTCAACATCTATAAGGACGCGACCGTCTGGAGCTTTTTTCCATACGGTGTGCTTCGGCCAAATGCCGTCGCGGATTTTGGTTCGGATGGCATCTGGTGTATAGCCAGACTCCCTGGAGAACTGCTCAATGGTTTTGTATCTGACCGGTCCGCTCATGGATTTAGCACCTTAATCCAGAGTCTCCCTATTTTTAGAACCCTCACGTATCCAGCTCGTTCGCTAAACAGCGGAACGTATCCTGGGCCTACCCAGCGAAAGTGAAGGCCGTAGCCTCCGAAGACGCGGAACCACCAATAGCGCGTACAAAATCCTTTATCAGTCATGCCTTCCTCCCCGACTTCCGCGCCCAGCGCTCAGTCGTCACAGTGATAAAGTTGCGGATGCCGGTCAGTACCTGGAACATCTCGCCGTCGAATTCGATGAACAGTCCGGATTTCATGCGCTCCGGTACGCGGTCGATCACGTCGAGCAGGCGACCTACGCCGCCATCCTCCCGTCGTT
>NZ_JAENSV010000021.1:0-85123 GCF_016613265.1 Pseudomonas sp. MF6751 | reverse complement strand
CGGGGCATCAGTTATATCTGTGTCGGCTGCCAGGCCGTCACGGGAGCAAGCTCCCTCGCCACAGATTTAGCGTCGTGCCGAAGTTGTGTAGATACCTATGCTCATCGCAGGCAAGCCAGCTCCCACACTTGAATGTATTCACACATCAAAATTTATAAACCCGATCAACTGTGGGAGCTGGCTTGCCTGCGATGAGGCCCTCCCAGCCGATACACCTCTAACTCTCCTGCGCTCTGTAGGCCCCCGGCGTCAACCCCGTCCACTTCTTGAACGCCCGATGAAACGCCGACGGTTCGGAAAACCCCAACTGCTCGGCGATCTCCTGCAAAGACAAATCCGCCCGCCCCAGGTGGTAAATGGCGATATCCCGGCGTAACTCATCTTTCAATGCCTGAAAGCTCGTGCCTTCTTCGCGCAGGTGGCGGCGCAGGGTCTGTGGGCTGATGTGCAGGTGCTGGGCAACGGCTTCCAGGTCTGGCCAGGGCGTGCGGTCGCGGCTCAGCAGGCGGCGCAACTGGCTGCTCAGGCTGTCGCCTTCATCCGGCCGGGACAACAAGTCGGCAGGGGAGCGCTGCAAGAAGTGCTTGAGGGTGCGTTCATCCTGCAACAGCGGCAGGCTCAGGTAGCGGCTGGGAAACACCAGGCTGCTGTTCGGCGCACCGAACACCTGAGGGCAGGGGAACAGCAGGTCGTATTCACCGGCATGGGCTGGCATCGGGTAACTGAAGGTGGCCTGCTGCAGCCGGATACGCTGGCCGATCAACCAACTGCCCAGGCGATGCCAGATCACCAGCAGGCATTCACTGAGGAAGTGGTCCGGGTCCCATAGCTGTGAGTCGTCCAGGCTCAGGCGCGCCATGTCGCCTTCTTTGGTCAGCTGCCAGCGTGGGCCTTGGGGGAACAGGCTATAGAACAATAAGCCGCGCTCCAGCGCCTTCTCCAGCGTGCGGCAATGGATCAGCGCGTGGCACATCATGGCGAAAGTGCCGCGTTTGCTCGGCCCTTCGGCAAATCCGAGGTATTCGTCATCCAACCCCAGCCAGAGCATTTGCAGCAAGCGCGTAAATTGCTCTGGAGCGATGCGGGCGCGGGGTTCGGTCAGCAGTTCCGGGGTGATGCCCACCTGCTGCAACACCCCCGAGTAGTCAAAACCGACCCGGCGCGCACCGCCGAGTGCCGCTCGGGCGTAATGGCTGGCGATGGTACGTTCACGCATGCAAGGGCCTCATCCATGGAGTGGCGGATGGTAGCCATCACCCGGTGGGGCGACAAGGCGGATATCCGCCAAATTGTAGGACGAGACAGGATGAGTGGGCGGAAATCCGCCACTGTGTTGCACTCTCCGGAGTCGCCCGTGAACCCCAAGCCCTGATGTCTAAAGGCCTTCAGCGCGTTTAAGCAAAGTGGCACGCTGTTTGCGATAGGGATTACAGCGCAGGCTTGCTCCTACAGGCTTCGCAAACAACAAATCCCTCCAGTGCAGGAGGGTTCGCAATTCAAGTGCCGTGGGCAATGGCGGATATTTGCCACACGGGACGATTGAGGAACTTTGCAATGACGACTCGTCAGCCAATCTACAAATCCCTGTATTTCCAGGTGATCGTTGCAATCGTTATCGGTATTTTGCTCGGCCACTTCTACCCGCAGACCGGCGTGGCCCTCAAGCCACTGGGTGACGGCTTTATCAAGCTGATCAAAATGGTCATCGCCCCGATCATCTTCTGTACCGTGGTCAGCGGCATCGCTGGCATGCAAAGCATGAAGTCGGTGGGCAAGACCGGCGGCTATGCACTGCTGTACTTCGAAATCGTTTCCACCATCGCCCTGCTGATTGGCTTGGTCGTGGTCAACGTGGTGCAGCCGGGCGCCGGCATGCACATCGACGTCGCGACCCTGGATGCTTCCAAAGTGGCGGCCTACGTCACCGCCGGTAAAGACCAGAGCATCGTCGGCTTTATCCTCAACGTCATCCCGAACACCATCGTGGGCGCCTTCGCCAACGGCGACATCCTGCAAGTGCTGATGTTCTCGGTGATCTTCGGTTTCGCCCTGCACCGCCTGGGTGCCTACGGCAAGCCGGTGCTGGACTTCATCGATCGCTTCGCCCATGTGATGTTCAATATCATCAACATGATCATGAAGCTCGCGCCAATCGGTGCCCTGGGTGCCATGGCGTTCACCATCGGCGCCTACGGTGTCGGTTCCCTGGTGCAGTTGGGCCAGTTGATGATCTGCTTCTACATCACCTGCATTCTGTTCGTGGTGCTGGTGCTGGGCGCTATCTGCCGCGCTCACGGTTTCAGCGTGTTGAAGCTGATCCGCTACATCCGTGAAGAACTGCTGATCGTACTGGGCACCTCGTCGTCGGAATCCGCACTGCCACGCATGCTGATCAAGATGGAACGCCTGGGCGCGAAGAAGTCCGTGGTCGGCCTGGTGATTCCAACCGGTTACTCCTTCAACCTCGACGGTACGTCGATCTACCTGACCATGGCGGCCGTGTTCATCGCCCAGGCGACCGACACCCACATGGATATCACTCACCAGATCACCCTGCTGCTGGTGCTGCTGCTGTCGTCCAAAGGCGCTGCTGGCGTGACCGGTTCGGGCTTCATCGTACTGGCCGCCACCCTGTCGGCCGTTGGTCACCTGCCGGTTGCCGGCCTGGCGCTGATCCTGGGTATCGACCGTTTCATGTCCGAAGCCCGTGCGCTGACCAACCTGGTGGGTAACGCAGTTGCCACCATCGTTGTGGCCAAGTGGGTCAAGGAACTGGACACCGACAAGCTGCAAAGCGAGTTGGCGTCTGGCGGTACCGGTATCTCCGAAACCCGCGAGCTCGATGACCTGGGCGTGGCTGAAGGCCCGGCGCCTGTCGTCAAGTAAGTGGCTGCTGGCGTGAACTGACGCCAACGCTATCCGCAAACGCCCCGACTGGTTCGGGGCGTTTGCGTTTCTGGCGGGATACAACCGATATTTTTGGTTTACAGTGAGCGCGACAGTACTTACCGGAGGCCTGATGGACAGTGTGGATCTGAACGTCCTGCGCAGCGTGCTGCAATGGCGCCGCGCCGGGCAGCGCGTGATGTTGTACAGCGTGGTGCAAACCTGGGGCAGCGCGCCGCGCCCGCCGGGGGCGATGCTGGCCCTGCGCGGTGATGGCGTGGTGATTGGTTCGGTGTCGGGCGGTTGCATCGAGGATGACTTGATCGCGCGCCTGCAGGACGGCCGCTTACCCGCTGACGGCCCGCCCGTGCAGTTGGTGACCTACGGCGTCACCCGCGACGAGGCGGCGCGTTTTGGCCTGCCCTGCGGCGGCACCCTGCGGCTTACCGAGGAGCGCGTGGAAGAGTGGGGTTGGGTCGAAGCGCTGCTGGCGCGTTGTGAAGATCATCAGATCGTCGCTCGCGAGCTGAACCTGGCCACCGGCGAGGTGACGTTGAGCGCCGCCAGCAAGACCGACGTGGTGAGCTTCGACGGCGAACGCTTGCGCGCCATCTATGGCCCGCGCTGGCGCCTGCTGTTGATCGGCGCCGGGCAGCTGTCGCGCTACGTAGCGGAAATGGCACGCCTGCTGGATTTCGAAGTGCTGATCTGCGACCCCCGCGAAGAGTTCGTCTACGGCTGGGAAGACCAGCATGGCCGCTTTGTGCCGGGCATGCCCGACGAGGCGGTGTTGAATATCCATACCGATGAGCGCACGGCCATTGTCTGCCTGACCCACGATCCACGTCTGGATGACATGGCGTTGCTGACGGCGCTGAACTCCGCGGCCTTCTATATCGGCGCCCTCGGTTCGCGGGTCAATACCCAGAAGCGTCGGGAGAACCTGGCCGCGCTGGGCCTGTCGGCGGACGCCATCGCACGTTTGCACGGGCCGATTGGCCTGCACATCGGCAGCCATACGCCGGCGGAAATTGCGCTGTCGCTGATGGCGGAAATTGTTGCGATCAAAAACGGGGTGGCACCGATGCAGAAAAAACCGATGGCAGTGGTGGCCGAGTGACGGTGACGGCGATTGTGCTGGCGGCGGGGCAGGGCAGTCGTTTTCGCGCTGAAGCCGGAGCGGATCAAGACAAATTGCTCGCCGCGTGTGTGGGGCTGGATGGCGTTAGCCGGCCGGTCATCGAGCAGGTGCTGCGCAACTTGCCTGAGCGTGTTGTAACGCGCTGGCTGGTGACGTCGCCGGAGCGCGGGGAGGTTATCCGCCTGGCAGAGGCTTATGGCTGTCAGGTTGTACTGCTGGATTCGAGCGGTATGGGCGACAGCATTGCGGCGGCGGTCAAGGCCAGCGGTGCAGCGGATGGATGGCTGGTAGTGTTGGGGGATATGCCGTTTATTCAGTCATCGAGTATCGAACGGGTGATTGCCTGCGTGGAGGGCGTCACTGTACCGGTATCTGCCGGGCAGTACGGGCACCCGGTGGCTTTCCATCACAGGTTTGGGCCGGCGCTGATGGCGCTGAGTGGGGATCGTGGGGCCAGGCCTTTATTTGCACAAACACAGGTGCGAGAGGTGCAGGTAGATGATCCTGGTGTGCTTTGGGATGTGGATGTGCCGCAACGGTTGAGTTTTACTGCAGGTTAAGTGTGGCAGTTGGCTTGCCTGTGATAGCCATAGGTATCTACTTAGAGCCGACGTTGGACCTGTGGCGAGGGAGCTTGCTCCCGTAACGGCCTGATAGCCGGCGCTTATCTACCTGACGCACCACCGTCCAATGTGGGAGCTGGCTTGCCTGCGATAGCGGCCTGACAGTCAACACAGTTGGATTGTGTACATATCCATTCCTGCGGTAACGGCCACTTAGGGTTCCGCCCTGACGGCGGCTAAACCGGCATCCCTGCCGGTTTACCCTCCAAATCCCTGTCGAATTCCGGCCAGCGTGGTTTGACGGGGCGCCTAAGATCAAAAGCAGATCAAGAGCGACTCGCTTCGCATCGTGGTTACCGTCTGCCGTTACAGCCCACAAAGTTGTGTAGATACCTCTGCTGCGATAGCGGTGTGTCAGTCACCGCCACGCTGGCTGAATCGACGCTATCGCAGGCAAGCCAGCTCCCACAGTGATCGCATTCCAGGTCGAGATAATCAGCCATAAAAAAGCCCCGCCTGATCATTCAGGCGGGGCTTTTTAGTGGCTTATGGAATCAGACGAGGGGTTTAGGCTCGTGCTCTGCTTCCTGGGCCTCGTGCTCTAACGCCTTGGCTGCGGCTGCAGCAGCTTCGGCTTCCTTGCGGCGACGACGCACTTCACGCGGGTCGTTCGGCGCACGGCCGTTTTCGGTGAGGGCGCTTGCAGGTGCAGCTTCAACCACAGGGGCGGCCACTTCGGCAACCACCGGGGCTTCAACTTCAACCACGGGCGCAGGCTCAGCAACCGGCGTAGGCTCAACCACTGGGGCTGGCTCGACGACGACTTCAGCAACCGGTGCCGGTGCTTCTTCTACCACTGGGGCAGGCGCTGGCGCTTCAGCCGGTGCAGCCGGTTCGGCGGTCCACTGGAAGGCGGTCTGTTCTTCGCGAACTTCACGCACAGCCGGGGCAGCTTCTTCGACCACCGGAGCTTCTACAGCCGCTTCGACTACTGGCTGAGGCTCAACCGGTGGAGCTGGTTCAACGGCAACCACGTCGGTTTCTGGCTGTGCATCGCGAACCGGGGCAACTTCCACTTCCGGAACCACTGGGGCTTCGACAGGGGTCGTGGCTTCAACGACTGGCGCTTCAACAACCGGCACTTCAACCGCTGGGGTTTCGGCGGCTGGCGCGTCTACGGCAACAGTGTCTTCGACGGCAGCGGTAGCGCGTTCGGCTTGCTCGTGAGCCTGGGCTTCAGCAGGTGCGCTGATGACTGAGCTGGCAACGGCAGCGGTAACGGCCAAGCCGGCAGCCAGTTCGGCGCCTGTTGGCTCGTTGTTGGCAGCTTCTGGGTTCTCGCCGGTTTCTTCCGAACCTTCGATTACGTTGCCGTTTGCATCACGCTGACGCTCACGACGGTTGCTGCGACGACGCTGGCCACGGGAGCGGCGGCGTGGACGATCGCCTTCGGCGTTGTCCTGGCCGTCTTCCTGCAACTGCTCTTCGCCGGTCAGTACTTCTTCTTCGCTGGCAGCAGCGGCTTGCTCGGCGCGTGGTTGACGCTCTTCACGTGGCGGGCGCGGTTGGCGCTCTTCGCGTGGTGCGCGTTCTTCACGCGGCTGGCGGGCCGGGCGTTCTTCAGTGCTAACGGCTGCGGCAGCGGCAACGGCAGGTGCCGCGTCCAGAGGCTCACGCAGTTCACGCACGCGTTCTTCACGCTCGCCACGCGGCTTGCGATCTTCACGTGGAGCGCGTGGGGTACGTGGGGCGCGCTCTTCACGCGGTGCACGTTCTTCACGTACGGTCGGGGTGTCTTCACGGGCTTCGCGAGGCGCACGCTCTTCACGTGGTGCGCGTTCTTCACGCGGGGCACGTTCTTCGCGAGGCTTGCGCTCTTCGTCACGGCGGCCATTGCGGTTACGGCTCTGCTGGCGACCGTTGCGACGCTCTTCATTGCGTGCTGGGCGCTCGGTGGCAGGCTTTTCAACCACAACGGGGGCAGCAGGCTCTTCCTTGGTGGCGAACAGGCTGACCAGCGACTTCACCAGGCCCTTGAACAGGCTTGGCTCAGGCAGGGCGGCCGGCGCGGCAACCGGGGCGGCAGCTTCGGTCGGTACCGGTGCGTTGGCACGGGCCGGTGCAGTCTTCACCGCGGCTTCCTGGCGAACCAGGGTGCGGGTCGCAGCGGCTGGCTGGACTTCTTCGACTTCGGCGGCAGCCGCGGCGATTTCATAGCTGGACTGCCCGCTATGGGCTTCCGGGCTGTCGTCACGCAAGCGCTGGACTTCGAAGTGCGGCGTCTCGAGGTGATCGTTCGGCAAGATGACGATACGGGCACGGGTGCGCAGTTCGATCTTGGTGATCGAGTTGCGTTTTTCATTGAGCAGGAAGGCGGCAACCGGAATCGGCACTTGTGCGCGAACTTCGGCGGTGCGGTCTTTCAGGGCTTCTTCTTCGATCAGGCGCAGGATCGCCAGGGACAGCGATTCAACGTCACGGATGATGCCGGTGCCGTTGCAACGCGGGCAGACGATGCCGCTGCTCTCGCCCAGGGATGGGCGCAGGCGCTGACGGGACATTTCCAGCAGGCCGAAGCGCGAGATGCGGCCGACTTGCACGCGAGCGCGGTCAGCTTCCAGGCATTCGCGGACTTTCTCTTCCACGGCGCGCTGGTTCTTGGCAGGGGTCATGTCGATGAAGTCGATCACGATCAGGCCGCCGATGTCACGCAGGCGCAGCTGGCGGGCGATTTCTTCAGCCGCTTCCAGGTTGGTCTGCAGGGCGGTTTCTTCGATGTCGCTGCCTTTGGTCGCACGTGCCGAGTTGATGTCGATGGACACCAGGGCTTCGGTCGGGTCGATCACGATGGATCCGCCGGAAGGCAGTTCGACCACGCGCTGGAAGGCGGTCTCGATCTGGCTTTCGATCTGGAAACGGTTGAACAGCGGCACGCTGTCTTCGTACAGCTTGATCTTGCTGGCGTACTGCGGCATCACCTGGCGAATGAAAGTCAGGGCTTCGTCCTGGGCTTCAACGCTGTCGATCAGCACTTCGCCGATGTCCTGGCGCAGGTAGTCGCGGATGGCGCGGATGATCACGTTGCTTTCCTGGTAGATCAGGAACGGCGCGGAACGATCCAGGGACGCTTCTTTGATAGCGGTCCACAGTTGCAGCAGGTAGTCGAGGTCCCACTGCATTTCTTCGCTGCTGCGGCCAAGGCCGGCAGTGCGCACGATCAGACCCATGTCGGCCGGTGCGATCAGGCCGTTCAGCGCTTCACGCAGTTCGTTACGCTCTTCGCCTTCGATGCGACGGGAAATACCGCCGGCACGTGGGTTGTTCGGCATCAGCACCAGGTAACGACCGGCGAGGCTGATGAAGGTGGTCAGGGCTGCGCCCTTGTTGCCACGTTCTTCTTTTTCGACCTGGACGATGACTTCCTGGCCTTCGCTCAGGACGTCCTTGATGTTCACGCGGCCTTCAGGGGCTTTCTTGAAGTATTCGCGGGAGATTTCTTTGAGGGGCAGGAAGCCGTGGCGCTCGGAGCCGAAATCGACAAAGGCAGCCTCAAGGCTTGGTTCGATGCGAGTGATACGGCCTTTATAGATGTTGGCCTTTTTCTGCTCGCGTGCACCGGATTCGATGTCCAGGTCGTAGAGGCGTTGGCCATCTACCAGTGCAACACGCAACTCTTCGGGTTGAGTTGCGTTAATCAGCATTCTTTTCATGTTGTACCGTCGGTTTCCGGGCTGCCGGAAACGGCGTTCGGCACACACGACTTCTCACGGTCGGTGTCAGGTGCGTCAAGAGTGGTTGGCCACTCCAGTGTCCAGCAAAATCGGCCAATTGGGCCGGTATCGCGACGGACGCGTCCTGCTCGTTAGCGGTGGTGACAAAGGCACCACTTCAACAAAAGCTAAGGTCAGGAGGAGGAATCAACCGGCGACTGTGGACGAGATGAAGCGTCTAAAACAAGCCTAGTGCTACACAGTCCGACGGTTGTGCATCTCCACCCTACACGTATCCCTGATAATTCGGGTGCTGCCGCGCGCAGAATCCGCAGCGGGTTGGCATTTACCGTGTTCTCCAATGGGGAGTTCACGCTCATGGCTAAACAAGACTAGGTGTGGGCGGTTGCGCTCTCACTCAGCTCTTAACAGGCGTTGTTTCCGAAGCATTCGCCATGGTCTGGCTCAAAACTGACTGCACTTTGTGAACTGGCCGTAAATATCGGCGCAAAAGGCGAGTATTCACTCTGCTTTCTGCACTCGCTTCAGGCCTCATGTCACCTGCGCTTGTTACAATCTTGAGCCTTCCTGGGTGGCGAAAGCCCCGTAGGACGGCCTCGCGTCCTGATGAATTGCGATGGTCAGGGCCGGCAGTTTGCCGCATGTCCTCTGTCCAGGCCGCTTTTGGCGGCGTTCGCGACTATAGCAGTAATGATTAAGTGCTTCAATTCCATAAAAAATTGTTATCATCGCCGCCATGACGACTACCACCCCCCCGACCCCCAGCGTCCAGCTGCTTGAGGTCTCGCCGGAATATGCCGGCCAACGCATCGACAACTTTCTTTTGGCCAGGCTCAAAGGCGTGCCCAAGACCTTGATTTATCGCATTTTGCGTAAAGGCGAAGTGCGCGTGAACAAGGGGCGCATCAAGCCTGAGTACAAGCTGCAGGCGGGCGATATCGTCCGTGTGCCGCCCGTGCGCGTGCCTGAGCGCGACGAGCCGGTGCCGCTGGCCCAAGGCCTGTTGCAGCGCCTGGAAGCGTCGATTGTGTTCGAAGACAACAAGCTGATCGTGATCAACAAGCCCTGTGGTATTGCGGTTCACGGCGGCAGTGGCTTGAACTTCGGCGTGATCGAAGCCTTTCGTCAGTTGCGCCCGGATGCCAAGGAGCTGGAACTGGTGCACCGCCTGGACCGTGACACCTCCGGCCTGTTGATGATCGCCAAGAAGCGCAGCATGTTGCGCCACTTGCACACCGCCCTGCGTGGCGACGGCGTGGACAAACGCTACATGGCGCTGGTGCGCGGCAACTGGGCCAGCTCGATCAAGAGCGTGCGTGCGCCGCTGCAGAAGAGCAACCTGCGCTCCGGCGAGCGCATGGTCGAAGTGGACGAGGAGGGCAAAGAGGCTCTGACACTGTTCAAGGTGCTGCGTCGCTTCGGTGACTTCGCCACGATGGTCGAGGCCAAGCCGGTCACTGGCCGCACTCACCAGATTCGTGTGCATACCCTGCATGCGGGCCACTGCATTGCGGGCGACACCAAGTACGGCGACGAAGATTTCTCCAAGGAAATTCGCGACCTGGGCGGCAAGCGCCTGTTCCTGCATGCCTACATGCTCACCGTGCCGCTACCCGATGGCGGCGAGCTGAAATTGCAGGCGCCGGTCGATGAAATGTGGGCCAAGACCGTGGAGCGTTTGAGTGTCGCACCTTGACTACAAGTTGCTGATCTTCGATTGGGACGGAACGCTGGCCAATTCCATTGGCCGCATCGTCGAGTCCATGCACATGGCGTCGACCCGCACGGGTTTTGAGTTGTGCACGGACCTGGCGGTCAAGGGCATTATCGGCCTGGGTTTGCCTGAAGCCATTCGCACCCTGTACCCCGACATCAGCGACGCCGAGTTGGTAGCGTTTCGCGAGCACTACGCCGACCACTACATTGCGCTGGAAGCTACCCCTTCGCCGCTGTTTGAAGGCGTGGTGCAATCGCTGCAAGCGTTTCGTGCCGAGGGCTATCACCTGGCGGTCGCCACCGGCAAGGCTCGTCGCGGCCTGGACCGTGTGCTCAAGGCTCACGGCTGGGAAGATTACTTTGATATCACCCGGGCTGCGGATGAAACCGCCAGCAAGCCTCATCCCTTGATGCTGGAGCAGATCCTTGCGCACTGTGGCGTTACGCCACGCGAGGCATTGATGGTGGGTGATGCGTCTTTCGACCTGATGATGGCCCGCAATGCGGGCATGGATAGTGTCGCCGTCAGCTACGGCGCCCAGTCTGCCGAGGCGTTGCAGCAGTACGAGCCGAGGCTGACGATTGATCATTTTTCCGAACTGCAGGCCTGGCTCAGCCGGGCCCGATAAGTCTTTGCTGGGGTTGATGGCATGAGTGACGAGTGGAAGGCGCCTGAAAAGGCCGAGAGCAGTGATGATAAAAGCTGGAAGCTGTTGGAGAAGACCCTCCTGGCCAGCGTCCAGGAACAGCGGCGTTCGCGGCGCTGGGGGATTTTTTTCAAGCTGCTGACCTTTGTGTACCTGCTTGGGATGCTGGCGCTGTTCAGTCCGCTGATGGACATGGAAAAGAGCGCCACCCGTGGCAGTCACTACACTGCCTTGATCGAAGTGCGCGGCGTGATTGCCGACAAGGAGCCCGCCAGTGCCGACAATATTGTCACCAGCCTGCGCGCGGCTTTTGAGGATGCCAAGGTCAAGGGCGTTATCCTGCGCATCAACAGCCCAGGTGGCAGCCCAGTGCAGTCGGGTTATGTGTATGACGAGATTCGTCGTCTGCGCGCCTTGCATCCGGATACCAAGCTCTATGCCGTAATCTCCGACCTGGGAGCCTCGGGCGCCTATTACATTGCCAGTGCCGCAGACCAGATCTATGCCGACAAGGCCAGCCTGGTGGGTTCTATCGGTGTGACAGCGGCCGGTTACGGTTTTGTCGGTGCCATGGAGAAGCTGGGGGTCGAGCGTCGCACCTATACCTCGGGTGAGCACAAGTCGTTCCTCGATCCTTTCCAGCCGCAGAAGGCGGATGAAACCGCGTTCTGGCAGGGCGTGCTCGACACTACCCATCGTCAGTTCATCGCCAGCGTCAAGCAGGGGCGTGGGGATCGCTTGAAAGATAAAGAGCATCCGGAGCTGTTCTCCGGCCTGGTATGGTCGGGCGAGCAGGCATTGCCGCTGGGCTTGATTGACGGCTTGGGCAGCGCCAGCTCGGTGGCGCGGGATGTAGTGGGTGAGAAGGAGTTGGTGGATTTTACGGTCGAGGAATCGCCGTTTGATCGCTTCTCCAAGAAACTCGGTGCCAGTGTGGCGGAGAAGTTGGCGCTGTACATGGGCTTCGAGGGGCCATCCCTGCGCTAAAATCTCAAGGCTGATATAGCTCAAAATGTGGGAGCGGGCTTGCCCGCGAAGACGGTGGATCAGTCGCACTTGTATCGACTGACACTCCGCTTTCGCGAGCAAGCCCGCTCCCACATTTGGTTTTGCAGTGTTCTTAAGGGATTTTCACGTCTTCGGTCAGCAGCATGTCCACCAGCCTGATGAGCGGAAGGCCGATAAGGCTAGTCGCATCAGGCCCTTCCGTGCTCTGGAACAGGCTCACGCCAAGTCCCTCGGCCTTGAAGCTGCCTGCGCAGTCATACGGCTGTTCAATTCGCAGATAGCGCTCAATACGCTCTGCATCCAGTTCACGCATGTGTACGGTAAACGGCACGCAGTCCACCTGGCAGCGTCCTGTCTCGCTGTTGAGCAGTGCCAGCCCGGTAAGAAAGCTCACACGCTTGCCGCTGGCAGCCAGTAATTGCTCGCGGGCATTTTCGAAAGTGTGCGGCTTGCCGATGATCCGGCCTTCCAGTGCGGCGACCTGATCCGAGCCAATGATTAAATGCCCAGGATGGCTGGCGGCGAGGGCGCGGGCCTTTTGTTCGGCCAGGCGCTTGACCAGTTCGATGGCGGATTCATCCGGACGGTGGCTTTCGTCGATATCCGGCGAGCTGCAGGTGAACGGCAGGTGCAGGCGACTCAGTAATTCCCGGCGATAAACCGAGCTGGACGCGAGTAATAAAGGCAGCATATACGTCTCCTCAAGGCAGTCGCCGATTCTAGCGACGTGACCGGCTGACGCACAGGGCTGAATTTCCTTTGACATGGCCGGGTGCATCCCTATAATGCTGCGCCTATGTTGAATGACCCGATTCCACCTCACGTTGACCCGCGCAAATTGGCTGATCGTGGCACCACCCTTCAAGGTGAAGTGCTGCTGGCCGATTTGGAGAGACTCTGCGACCCGCTTTCCGACACTGTCGGTACGGTGCAGGCGAAATTCGTTTTTGAACGAGATGAACGTAAATCTGTGGTAATCCACAGCGTTATCGACACCGAAGTCAAAATGGTTTGCCAGCGTTGTCTTGAGCTGGTCACCCTGCCGATCCACAGCGAATGCAGTTATGCTGTGGTGAAAGAGGGTGCGAATACCCAGTCGTTGCCGAAAGGTTATGACGTGCTGGAACTGGGCGAAGATCCATTGGATCTGCATGCACTGATCGAGGAGGAGCTTTTGCTCGCCTTGCCCATTGTGCCTGCTCATCATCCGGAAGAATGCCAGCAGCCGGAGGGTCTCGATGACGAGGCCGAGCCGAGCGAGGACGAGGTAACGCGGTCCAACCCGTTCAGTGTATTGGCGCAGTTAAAGCGTGACCCAAACGTTTAGGAGTTAATCAATTATGGCTGTTCAGCAGAACAAAAAATCCCGCTCCGCCCGTGACATGCGCCGTTCGCACGACGCTCTCGAGGCTAGCACCCTGTCCGTGGAAAAGACCACTGGTGAAGTTCACCTGCGTCACCACGTATCGCCAGAAGGCGTATACCGTGGCCGTAAAGTGATCGACAAGGGCGCTGACGAGTAATCACTTGTCTGCTCAAGTCATCGCGATTGACGCAATGGGCGGGGACTTCGGTCCCCGCAGCATTGTTCAGGCCTGCATTGCCAGCCTGTCTGCCACGCCCTCGCTGCACCTGACCCTCGTCGGTCAACCCTCCCTACTTGAAGAACTGATTGCCAGCCATCCGGCGGTGGATCGCGCGCGCCTGGCGATTACGCCAGCCAGCGAAACCATCAGCATGGATGAAAAGCCGGCGGTTGCCCTGCGTGGCAAACCCGATTCTTCAATGCGGGTGGCCCTTGAGCTATTGCGTGATGGCAAGGTGCAAGCCTGTGTCAGTGCCGGTAATACCGGCGCGTTGATGGCCTTGTCGCGGCATGTGCTCAAAACCCTTCCGGGTATTGATCGGCCGGCGATGGTGGCGGCGATCCCGACGCAGAAAGGCTATTGCCAACTGCTGGACCTGGGCGCCAATGTTGATTGCAGCGCCGAGCACCTGCTGCAGTTCGCCGTAATGGGCTCGGTGGCCGCCGAAGCGCTGGGCGTGGCCCGGCCCAGGGTTGCCCTGCTGAATATCGGTACCGAGGACATCAAGGGCAACCAGCAAGTCAAGCTTGCCGCCACCTTGCTACAAAGCGCGCGGGGCTTGAACTACATCGGCTTTGTTGAAGGTGATGGTTTGTACCGTGGTGAAGCTGATGTGGTGGTGTGCGACGGCTTTGTCGGTAATATCCTGCTCAAGTCCAGCGAAGGCCTGGCAACCATGATTGCCACGCGTATTGAAGCTTTGTTCAAGCGCAGCCTGGCGTCACGTATGGTGGGGGCTTTGGCGTTGCCCCTGATGCGACGCTTGCAGGCTGACCTGGCGCCAGCACGGCACAACGGTGCAAGCTTTCTTGGCTTGCAGGGCATTGTGGTAAAAAGCCATGGCTCGGCCGGTGTGCTGGGCTTTCAAAGTGCAATTGCACGGGCCTTGATCGAGATTCAGGAGAACCTGCCGCAACGCTTGCACGGCCGTCTCGAGGATCTGTTGCCTTAGGCGAATTGGCCCGGGAATGCTTAAATGTGACCGGCCAGTTCAATTGACCATCCAATCAGTCAGTTTCGTTCGCGCCCACCGTAGGCGCGAGCATTTTTGACGACCAGATCATTAGGGGCTTGTTACATGTCTACATCCCTCGCATTCGTCTTTCCAGGGCAGGGTTCGCAGTCCCTCGGCATGTTGGCCGAGCTGGGCGCGCAATACCCGCTGATCCTGGACACCTTCAAGGAAGCTTCCGACGCCCTGGGTTATGACCTGTGGGCACTGACCCAGCAAGGGCCGGAAGCATTGCTCAACCAAACCGATAGAACTCAGCCGGCCATCCTGACCGCCTCGATCGCCCTGTGGCGCTTGTGGCTGGCAGAAGGCGGCGCACGCCCTGCCTTCGTCGCGGGTCACAGCCTGGGCGAATACAGCGCCCTGGTGGCCGCGGGCAGCCTGACCTTGGCTGAAGCGGTCAAGCTGGTCGAGCGTCGTGGTCAACTGATGCAAGAAGCCGTTCCGGCCGGGCAGGGCGGCATGGCCGCTATCCTGGGCCTGGACGACGCGGTGGTGATCGAGGCCTGCGCCGAAGCGGCGCAAGGCGAAGTGGTCAGCGCGGTGAACTTCAACTCCCCAGGTCAGGTGGTGATCGCCGGTGCCAAGGCGGCCGTCGAGCGTGCCATCGAGGGTTGCAAGGCCCGTGGCGCCAAGCGAGCGTTGCCATTGCCGGTGAGCGTACCGTCCCACTGCGAACTGATGCGCCCGGCGGCCGAGCGCTTTGCCGAGTCTATCGCTGCCATCAACTGGCAGGCGCCGCAGATCCCACTGGTGCAGAACGTCAGCGCGGCCGTGGCCGCCGACCTCGACACCCTCAAGCGCGACCTGCTGGAGCAACTGTACAAGCCAGTTCGCTGGGTTGAATCGGTCCAGACCCTGGCCGCCAACGGTGCCACCGAACTGGTCGAGTGCGGCCCGGGCAAAGTCCTGGCCGGCTTGAACAAGCGCTGCGCCGACGGTGTGTCGACCGTCAACCTCAATACCCCAGAAGCCTTCGCTGCCGCTCGCGCGGCACTGGCCTGAATCCCTTACTTAGGAGAAGCCTGCATGAGTCTGCAAGGTAAAGTTGCACTGGTTACCGGCGCAAGCCGTGGCATTGGCCAGGCGATCGCCCTGGAGCTGGGCCGTCAGGGCGCCGTTGTGATCGGCACCGCCACCTCCGCCTCGGGCGCCGAGCGTATCGCCGCGACCCTGAAGGAAAACGGCGTGCAAGGTACCGGTCTTGAGCTGAATGTGACCAGCGATGAGTCCGTGGCTGCCGTACTGGCCCAGATCACTGCTCAGTTCGGCGCACCGGCTATCCTGGTGAACAACGCCGGGATCACCCGTGACAACCTGATGATGCGCATGAAAGACGACGAGTGGTACGACGTGGTCGATACCAACCTGAACAGTCTGTTTCGCCTGTCCAAGGGCGTTTTGCGCGGCATGACCAAGGCGCGTTGGGGCCGAATTATCAATATTGGCTCCGTAGTGGGTGCCATGGGCAACGCAGGCCAAGTAAACTATGCCTCTGCCAAGGCCGGCCTGGAAGGTTTCAGCCGCGCACTGGCGCGTGAAGTCGGCTCGCGGTCGATTACGGTCAACTCGGTGGCCCCTGGGTTCATCGACACCGATATGACCCGCGAACTGCCGGAAGCACAGCGCGAAGCCTTGCTGACGCAGATTCCGCTGGGCCGTCTGGGCCAGGCCCAAGAGATCGCGAATGTGGTCACTTTCCTGGCATCTGACGGTGCGGCATACGTGACTGGGGCTACAATCCCGGTTAACGG
This sequence comes from Pseudomonas sp. MF6751, assembly GCF_016613265.1. Lineage (NCBI taxonomy): Bacteria > Pseudomonadati > Pseudomonadota > Gammaproteobacteria > Pseudomonadales > Pseudomonadaceae > Pseudomonas > Pseudomonas sp. MF6751. Next base: position 69,079 of record NZ_JAENSV010000021.1, on the reverse strand, counting down.
CGGGATGTACATGAGTTAAATTGTGACGGATCGCTTCAAAAAAATGTCATACGAGCTGTCTAAAATCCGTTATAAAGCTGCAACTTAATTTATAGGCAGGTGGCCGACCGGGTACAGGGTGAAGCTTTCAGTTGAAAAGCTGAAATGGCTTTCTATACACTTACCCACTGGCCAGCTGCCTGAATTTGTCCATTAGGAGTTAAACAAGGTATGAGCACCATCGAAGAGCGCGTCAAGAAAATCGTCGCCGAGCAACTGGGCGTTAAGGAAGAAGAAGTGGTCAACACTGCTTCCTTCGTAGAAGACCTGGGTGCCGATTCCCTTGACACCGTTGAGCTGGTGATGGCTCTGGAAGAGGAATTCGAGACCGAAATCCCGGACGAAGAAGCTGAAAAAATCACTACTGTTCAAGCTGCCATCGACTACGTTACTAGCCACCAGGCGTAATAGTTTGTAGTCGTCGCTTGCTGTCAGGGAAAAACCGCACTGCTGTAAAGGCGTGCGGTTTTTTCTTTAGCGGCGATGAAAAGTGTCGTCATTAGAAAAAGGAGAGTGCTGTGTCGCGTAGACGCGTCGTAGTCACCGGTATGGGTATGTTGTCGCCACTGGGTACGGATGTGCCGAGCAGTTGGCAGGGCATTCTGGCTGGCCGCAGTGGTATTGGTCTGATCGAACACACGGACCTTTCTGCCTATTCCACCCGTTTTGGCGGCTCGGTAAAGGGCTTCAATGTCGAGGAATATCTCTCGATCAAAGAATCCCGCAAGCTCGACCTGTTCATTCAGTACGGCCTGGCTGCCGGGTTTCAGGCTGTGCGTAACGCCGGCCTGGAAGTCACCGACGCCAACCGTGACCGCATCGGCGTGGCCATGGGTTCAGGTATTGGCGGTCTGACCAATATCGAAGAAACCAGCCGCACCTTGCATGAGACTGGCCCACGTCGAATTTCACCGTTCTTCGTACCGGGCTCGATCATCAATATGATTTCCGGCTTCCTGTCCATTCATCTGGGTGCACAGGGACCGAACTACGCAATCGCCACGGCGTGTACCACAGGTACCCACTGCATTGGCATGGCGGCACGCAACATTGCCTACGACGAAGCCGACGTGATGATCGCCGGCGGCGCCGAAATGGCCGCGTGCGGCCTGGGCATGGGCGGCTTCGGCGCGTCCCGTGCGCTGTCGACCCGCAACGACGAGCCGACCCGTGCCAGCCGTCCGTGGGACAAGGGCCGTGACGGCTTTGTGCTCTCCGATGGTGCCGGTGCGCTGGTGCTAGAAGAGCTGGAGCACGCCAAGGCGCGTGGCGCCACTATCTACGCCGAATTGATCGGGTTTGGCATGAGCGGCGATGCTTACCACATGACCTCGCCGCCGTCCGATGGTGCGGGTGCTGCGCGTTGCATCACCAATGCCCTGCGCGATGCGAAGGTCAACCCCAACCAGGTGCAGTACATCAACGCCCATGGCACTTCGACCCCGACCGGCGACCTGGCGGAAGCAGAGGCCATCAAGTCGGTGTTCGGCGAGCACGCCTATAAGCTGGCGGTCAGCTCCACCAAGTCCATGACCGGCCACCTGTTGGGTGCGGCGGGCGCGGTCGAGGCGATCTTCAGTGTGATGGCAATCAGGGATCAGGTCGCTCCGCCGACTATCAACCTTGATGAGCCGGACGAAGGCTGCGACCTGAACTTCGTGCCCCACGAAGCGCAGCCCATGCCGATCGACGTGGCGATTTCCAACTCGTTCGGTTTCGGTGGCACCAACGGTTCCCTGGTGTTCCGCCGGTTCGCCGAGTGATGCACAGCTGGGTCGACGGTCAGCCAGCGGACAGCGTGCCCCTGAAAGATCGCGGCCTGGCATATGGCGATGGGGTGTTCGAGACCATCGCCGTCAAGGCCGGGCAGCCGTTGCTGCTCGACCGTCACCTGCAACGCCTGGAAGAGGGGTGCCGGCGTTTGGCATTGGTGGTGGATCACGGGTTGATTCGCCACGAAGTACTGAGCTTCGCCGCCATCCTTGGCGACGGTATTCTCAAATTGATCCTCACCCGTGGCGACAGCTTGCGCGGTTACGGCATCAACCCTGGCGCCCCGGTGCGCCGCATCTTGCAGGGCAGCGCGCCCGCTGTTTACCCATCTACCCATAAAGTCGAAGGCGTGCGCCTGTTCGCGTGTGCCACGCGCTTGGCGCAGCAGCCGTTGCTGGCCGGTATCAAGCACCTCAATCGCCTGGAGCAGGTGATCGCGCGTGCCGAATGGCAAGATGCCGAACATGCCGAAGGTCTGATGCTGGATATGTCTGGCCGGGTGATCGAAGGCATATTCAGCAATCTTTTCCTGGTGAGCAACGGCTTGTTACTAACCGCTGATCTGAGCCGTTGTGGCGTTGCGGGCGTAATGCGCGCCGAGGTGCTGGCCCAGGCACAAGCGCTGGGCGTCCCGGTGGCCGTGGCCGACATCAGTGTGGAGCAGTTGCAACAGGCCGATGAAGTCTTCGTCTGCAACAGCGTTTATGGCATTTGGCCGGTGCGAGGCTGCGCTGCGATGAGCTGGCCGGTTGGGCCGCTCACCCGTAAACTGCAGGGCATTGTTCGCGCGCTATTGGATATTTGAGTTGATACGAAAACTGGTGTTACTGCTGCAGATCAGCCTGATCTCGGCGGCGTTGCTCGTGGGCTTTTCTGCCTGGAAACTCGACTCTGCCCTCAAGCAGCCCCTGAAGCTGCCTCAGGAGCAGTTGCTCGATGTACCTGCTGGCGCTACGCCGACGGGCACCTTCAATCGTCTGGAAGCCGACGGCGTGCTCGACGATGCATTCTGGTTGCGTCTGTACTGGCGCTTCAACCTCGAAGGCCAGCCACTGCACAGCGGCGAGTACCGCATGAGCCCGGGACTTACCGCCGAGGGTTTGATCGGCCTGTGGCAGCGCGGCGAAGTGGTGCAGTACAGCCTGACCTTGGTGGAGGGCTGGAATTTCCGTCAGGTGCGCACCGCCCTGGCCAAGCATGAAAAGATCGTGCAGACCCTCGCGGGCCTGACTGACAGCGAAGTGATGGATAAGCTTGGCCACCCAGGTGTGTTTCCTGAAGGGCGGTTCTTCCCCGACACCTACCGTTTTGTCCGCGGCATGACTGATGTCGAGTTCCTGAAAAAAGCCTACAACCGCCTGGACGATGTACTCGCCCAAGAGTGGAGCAAGCGTGCCGCCGAGGCGCCCTACACCGACCCTTACCAAGCACTGATCATGGCGTCGCTGGTGGAAAAGGAGACCGGGGTGCCTCAGGAGCGCGGGCAGATTGCCGGTGTGTTTGTGCGTCGCCTGAAGATCGGCATGCTGCTGCAGACCGACCCCACCGTGATCTACGGCCTGGGTGAGCGCTACAACGGTAAATTGACCCGCGCCCACCTCAAGGAAGCCAACCCCTACAACACCTACATGGTCGCCGGCCTGCCGCCCACGCCCATCGCGATGGTCGGCCGCGAGGCCATCCACGCAGCGCTGAACCCGGTACCGGGCAGCAGCCTGTACTTCGTCGCCCGTGGCGATGGTAGCCATATATTCTCGGATAACCTGGATGCGCATAATGCCGCTGTGCGTGAGTTCCAACTCAAGCGCCGTGCCGATTACCGTTCCAGCCCGGCACCGGTGGTGAAACCGCTGGAAGATTCGGCACCTTCCAGCGATGCGCCTACCCCCGACGCTCCGATCGAGCCCGCGCCGGACACTACCGCGCCGCAAAGCCCGCAATGACTCTGACTAAGGACTGCCTGTGACTGGCTTGTTTATTACCCTGGAAGGCCCGGAAGGCGCCGGCAAAAGCACTAACCGTGACTACCTGGCCGAGCGCCTGCGTGCGCAGGGCATCGAGGTGGTGCTGACCCGTGAGCCGGGTGGTACGCCGTTGGCCGAGCGCATTCGCGACGTCCTGCTGACCCCAGGTGACGAGCCGATGAATCCGGACACCGAGTTGCTCCTGGTGTTTGCCGCCCGTGCCCAGCACCTGGCCGAAGTGATTCGCCCGGCCCTGGTGCGGGGTGCCGTGGTGATCTGCGACCGGTTTACCGATTCCACCTACGCCTACCAGGGTGGGGGCCGGGGGTTGTCCATGGAGCGCATCACCACCCTGGAAACCTTCGTGCAAGGCGATCTGCGCCCCGACCTGACCCTGTTGTTCGACCTGCCGGTGGAAGTGGGCATGGCCCGCGCCAGTGCGCGAGGTCGTCTGGATCGCTTCGAGTTGGAAGGCCAGGCCTTTTTTGATGCGGTGCGCAGCGCTTTCCTGCAGCGCGCCAAGGCTGAGCCCGCACGTTATTACCTGTTGGACGCCGCCCAGCCGCTGAGCCGCGTGCAACAGGCTATCGACGCGCTGCTGCCCACTCTGTTGGAGCGTAGCCGTGGCTGAGTCCTACCCGTGGCAGGACGGCCTCTGGCAGCAACTGGCGGGGCGCGCCCAGCACGCCCACGCCTATCTGCTGCATGGGCCGGTGGGCATCGGTAAACGCCACCTCGCCGAACGCCTGATGGGCAGCCTGTTGTGCCAACGCCCGGTCAATCTGGAGGCATGTGGCGAGTGCAAGTCCTGCCTGTTGCTCAAGGCTGGCAGTCACCCGGACAACTATGTGCTGGAGCCCGAGGAAGCGGACAAGGCCATCAAGGTCGACCAGGTGCGCGACCTGGTGAGCTTCGTGGTGCAGACCGCGCAGATGGGCGGGCGCAAAGTGGTGCTGATTGAGCCGGTTGAGGCGATGAACATCAACGCGGCCAACGCCTTGCTCAAAAGCCTTGAAGAGCCGTCCGGCGATACCGTGCTGTTGCTGGTGAGCCACCAGTCCAGCCGCTTGTTGCCGACCATTCGCAGCCGTTGCGTGCAGCAGGCTTGCCCGTTGCCCAGCGAGGCCATGAGCCTGCAATGGCTGGCGCAGGCGTTGCCGGAATGCAGCGCAGAAGAACGAGGCGAGTTGCTGACCCTGGCGGCCGGCTCGCCTTTGGCGGCAGTGAAGCTGCAGGCTCAGGGCGTGCGCGAACAGCGTGCACTGGTCGTGGAAGGCGTGAAGAAACTGCTCAAGCAGGAATTGTCCGCCACGCAACTGGCCGAAAGCGCCTGGAAGGATATTCCGCTGTTGCTGTTGTTCGACTGGTTCTGCGACTGGTCCAGCCTGATTCTGCGCTACCAGCTCACCCAGGATGAGAACGGCCTGGGCTTGGCGGATATGCGCAAGGTCGTGCAATACCTGGCGCAAAAAAGTGCCCAGGACAAAGTGCTGAACATCCAGGACTGGATCCTCGCCCAGCGCCAGAAAGTCCTCGGCAAGGCCAACCTCAACCGCGTGCTGCTGCTCGAGGCGTTGCTGGTGCAGTGGGTCGGCCTGCTCGGGCGCCGTTAAATTCCGTGGCTGACGGGTGTATCGTTGGCCCTACCTCTTTTGTGACTTAAGCTCAGATTCCTATGCTCGTAGATTCCCATTGCCACCTTGATCGCCTCGACCTTGCCCAGCACGGCGGTTCCCTCGACGTCGCCCTTGAAGCTGCCCGCCAGCGTGGGGTAGGGCACTTCCTGTGCATTGGCGTCAGCGCCGACAACGCCGCCGACGTCAAAGCCCTGGCTGATCGCTACGCCGACGTCGATTGCTCGGTGGGCATTCACCCGCTTGACCTCAAGCCAGGCGAAGCGCCGGCTCTGGACTGGCTACTGGGCGAACTCAACCATCCGCGAGTGGTGGCCATTGGCGAAACCGGCCTGGACTATCACTACGAGCCTGAAGCTGCCGAGTTGCAGCAGGCCTCGTTCCGCCTGCACCTGCAAGCCGCCCAGCAGACGGGCAAGCCGGTGATCGTCCACACCCGAGGCGCCCGTGCCGATACCCTGGCTTTGCTGCGTGAAGCCGCGTTGCCGCAGGCTGGCGTGTTGCATTGCTTTACCGAAGACTGGGACATGGCCAAGGCGGCCCTGGACCTGGGGTTCTATATTTCCCTGTCGGGCATCGTCACCTTCCGCAATGCCGACGCGCTGCGCGATGTGGCCCGCCAGGTGCCCGCCGACCGCCTGCTGGTGGAAACCGACTCGCCGTACCTGGCGCCCATCCCCCATCGTGGCAAACCGAACTTGCCCGAATATGTACGTGACGTGGCTGATTACCTGGCGATGCTGCGCGGCGAGTCGTACGAACGCTTTGCCGAGCAGACTACCGAGAACTTCAAGCGCCTGTTCCCGCTGGCCCACGTGGCCGGTTAGGGCGGCCGAATCCCAGGCAAAAAAAACCCGGGTTCTGGGGGGTGAATCCGGGCTAAGACCATTAGGAGTAAAACAAGGGCACGCAGTCCGTCGGTACCCAGGTCGACGCGTCACTTGGGGGAGATGTCGCGCCGACAGTTGAAGTATTGACCACTATCCCATTCAGTCCAGTCGTGATTGATCGTTTTTTAAACAGATTTGGAATACGCGGCCTTCGCTTGAGTTCTCATTGCGCTGATGGGCAGGTTCAGGTGTTGCGTATTATTTCTGACTGATAACGGCGAAATCGTTGGCGCATTGAAAGTTATGTGCCTGACGGGTTCACATAGACATTGCCCAACGACCGTTCAGTCGGGATAATCCCTCGCACCGGGTAAATCGTATCGCCACGTATCCATGGCCCTGCGCAACCCTCCCTATTTCCGACCTTTGCAGACTCTTCCTCATGCACAAAGAACCCCGTAAGGTCCGTGAATTTCGCCGCCGTGAGCAGGAAATTCTCGACACCGCGCTCAAGCTGTTCCTCGAACAAGGTGAAGACAGCGTCACCGTCGAGATGATTGCGGATGCCGTGGGTATCGGCAAAGGCACGATCTACAAACACTTCAAGTCCAAGGCCGAAATCTACCTGCGCCTGATGCTTGACTACGAGCGCGATTTGAACGAGTTGCTGCACTCGGCGGATGTCGACAAAGACAAGGAAGCCCTCTCCCGCGCTTACTTCGAGTTCCGCATGCGTGACCCACAGCGCTACCGCCTGTTCGACCGCCTGGAAGAGAAGGTGGTCAAAGGTCACCAGGTGCCGGAGATGGTCGAGGAGCTGCACAAGATCCGCGCCTCGAACTTCGAACGCCTGACCCTGCTGATCAAGGGCCGTATCAGCGAAGGCAAGCTTGAAGACGTGCCACCGTATTTCCACTACTGCGCCGCCTGGGCCTTGGTGCATGGCGCTGTGGCGCTGTACCACTCGCCGTTCTGGAGCAATGTGCTGGAAGACCAGGAAGGATTCTTCCAATTCCTGATGGACATCGGCGTGCGCATGGGCAACAAGCGCAAGCACAGCCCGGAACTGCCGGGCGCCGAGAAGAGCGGCGACACCCCTGCCACGTAAGTCATTCGCCACAGTGATGGCACAACGATTTACTGCCAGGCGCAGTAACCCAGGAATATACTCAGGCAAGGACCTTGCTAAAAGCTGAGTTATGAGTCAGCTTTTAGCGCGCCCGAATTATCCTCTGCCGGAGTGATCCATGATCGTTGATCGTCAAGGCAGGCGTTTTCGCAATTTGCGGATCAGCCTGACTTCAGCCTGCAATTATGCGTGTACCTATTGCGTGCCTGACGGCAAGCGGCTGGTGGCTGCCCAGGATGAACTGTCGGCCGAGGCCATGGCCCGAGGCGTGGCTTATCTGATCGAAGCGGCGGGTATCGAGCGCTTGCGCATTACCGGCGGTGAGCCGTTGGTCAGCCCCAAGTTGGAAGCCTTCATGGGGGCGGTAGGGCAGATGGGCCTGAGCGACATCAGCCTGACCACCAACGGCCAACTGCTGGCGCGTAAACTGCCGTTGCTGGTGGCAGCCGGTATTCGGCGCATCAATGTCTCCCTCGACACGCTGGATGCCGACGCTTTCCGCAGCATCGCCCGTGGCGGCGACCTGGCCACCGTGCTCGATGGCATGGACCAGGCCAGTGCTGCCGGAATCAAGATCAAGGTCAACATGGTGCCGTTGCGCGGCCAGAACCTGGACCAGGTGATGCCGTTGCTCGATTACTGCCTGGCGCGTGGCTACGAGCTGCGCTTTATCGAACTGATGCGCATGGGGCACCTGGCCAAAGACTCCAACGCGTTCCTGCAACAGTTCGTCAGCTTGCAACAGCTGCTCAGCTTGATCGGCGAGCAACATGAATACCTGCAAGCCAACGCCCCCGTCGATGCGACGGCGGTACGCTACGAAGTGCCGGGCAAAGGCTTCTTCGGTGTGATCGCCAACGAGAGCGTACCGTTCTGCCGCACCTGTTCGAGGTTGCGGTTGTCCTCCACCGGCTGGCTGCATGGGTGCCTGTCCTCCAGCAATCGCCATTATGTCGGTGACTTGCTCGATCAACCGCGTCACCAGGCGTTGCCAGCGTTGCAGGGCTTGTTGATGAAGGCCTTGGCTGACAAGCAGGAAGTGGCGTTCTCCGGCGGTGCCACGATCATGAAGATCATTGGTGGCTAAGCTAGATATTGCGGGTTCACACATTTGATTTGTGGCGCAGCTGAATGGCGCGGATTCTGCATCCCACGCCCCATTCGCCGGTTTCCTGTCACCGGCCTCTGGAGGATTAGGATGCGTAGTCTGGTTTTGCTGCTGGCGTCATTGGCCTTGGGCGGTTGCATGACCGTCAGTGATATGGCCGAAGGCACCCGCTATCAGATGAGCGATGCCGGGCTGCTCGATCACAGCGATACGCGGCGTACCGCCTCGGTGCGCATACAGCCGGACTCCTTTGTGTTTATTGCCCAAGGCGCCTTCGTGCCGCCGGGCAGCGCCTACCCGCGGCCCAATGTGGTGGCCGAGGAAGCATTCAATGGCTTCGTTGAATATTTCCCTATGGTGCGTCGCGCCCGCCAACCCGAAGGTCTTGAACAGGCCATGGCCGAAGCCCGTGCCGTCGGTGCTCACTACCTGCTGTATTGCCGTTTTGCGGCAGCCGATGACCGTATCGGCAACGCCGACGAGTGGACCGACCAGCAAGCCCTGGACCGCCTTGGCCTGGACAGCGGGGTGATCCAAGTCATGTTGATCGAGACCAGCACCCAGTATTTGATTGATACTGCACGTATTCGCAGTCGTGGCGGTTTACTGACGTTCCACGACACATCGCCACAAGATTTGATCGCTCGCCCCCTGGCGCAATATGCCCGCGGTTTGCTGGGTATGAGTGATCAGTAAGACAGAGGAGCCCGCCATGACCGATTCCGCCAAGGCCAATGATTTATTGGCCCAACTGCCCAAGGGCAAGGGGCCGGCACCGGTGCATCTGTGGAACCCGGATTTCTGCGGCAACATCGACATGCGCATCGCCCGCGATGGCACCTGGTTCTACCAGGGCACACCTATCGGGCGAAAGCCGATGGTCAAGTTGTTCTCCAACATCATCCGCCGCGATGGCGACGATTATTTCCTGGTGACGCCCGTGGAGAAGGTCGGCATCCGTGTCGATGACGCACCCTTTGTTGCAGTGACAGTGGAAGTGCAAGGGCAGGGCGAAAGCCAGGTATTGCGTTTTACCACCAACGTCGACGAACAGGTCGAGGCAGGCCTCGAACACCCGCTGCGGGTGGTCACCGACCCCATCACCCAGGAACCCGCCCCCTATGTGCGCGTTCGCACCAACCTCGAAGCCCTGGTGCATCGCAACGTTTTTTACCAGTTGGTGGAGTTGGCGGTGAGCCGTCCGATCAACGGTCAGAACTGGCTTGGCGTCTGGAGCAACGGGGAGTTTTTCCCCATCGGCCTGGAGCCCTGAGGCGGTTTTTGCCTTCAGCCTGAAATAATCCTCTTGCGGTAAACACGGGCTTTCGGTTATCAATTTGTACATGATTAGACATGTTCGATTTGATAAGAAAAAACGCGTCGTCGATGAGCTCATCCGCCGTATCGAGGGGGGTGTCATGGCCGACGGTTTCCTGTTGCCTGGCGAGCACCAACTGGCCGAGGAGTTTGCGGTCAGCCGGGGCACGCTGCGCGAGGCGCTGGCCGAGCTCAAGCGTCGCAACTACATCGCCACCCAGAGCGGTGTCGGTTCGATTGTCACCTTTGACGGCATGGTGTTGGACCAACGCAGCGGTTGGGCCCAGGCCTTGGCCGATACGGGCGCCCAAGTAAGCACCGACGTCCTGCGTTTCGAAGCCGTGACGCGCCCGGATCTGTTCAGCCGTTTCGGCACCGACCAGTTCATTACCCTCGACCGCCTCCGGCGCACGGCTGACGGTACAGCGGTGTCGCTGGAACGCTCGTTGATGCCGGCCGTTGGCGATCTGGAAAACCTGCCCCACATTGGGCTGATCGATAATTCCCTGACCATCACTCTGGCCGCCTACGGCTACGTCGGGGCCGACGGCGACCAGTGGATCGGTGCCGAACCCCTGAGCGATAAAGATGCCGAATTACTCGGGCGCCCCAGCGGTACGGTATTTCTCAAGGCGTCGCGCACCACCTATGATCGTCGCGAGCGTTTCATGGAGCATGTCGAAAGCCTGCTTGACCCGTTGCACTTTCGCCTGCATCTGCAGTTTGGAGCGTCGAAATGAGCCGAGAAAATCGCGCACTTGGCGCCTTTTATGGTCTGGCCCTGGGCGATGCCTTAGGCATGCCCACCCAATCCTTGAGCCGCGAGCAGGTACAAAAGCGCTTCGGTGCCATCACCGCCTTGGAAGACGCCGACGCGGACCAGCCCATTGCGCCCAACATGCCTGCCGGTTCCATCACCGATGACACCGAACAAGCCATCCTGGTTGCCGAGTTACTGGTGCAAGGCCAGGGCAAGATCGAGCCCACCGTGCTTGCCCAGCGCCTGATCGACTGGGAAGCGGGGATGCGCGCCAAGGGTTCCCAGGACTTGCTCGGGCCGTCCACCAAACGCGCGATCGACATGATCCTCGCCGGTCATACTCCGGAGGAGTCCGGGCGCTACGGCACCACCAATGGTGCTGCCATGCGCATCACCCCGGTGGGCATCGCCGCCGATGTCAGCGACCCGGCGCGGTTTATCCAGGCGGTGATCCAGGCGTGCCAGGTCACCCATAACACCAGCCTGGGTATTTCCAGCGCTGCGGCCGTGGCGGCGGTGGTCTCGGCTGGCATCAATGGCGTGGACCTGGGGGAAGCCCTGAATATCGGGACCCAGATTGCCCGACAGGCCGAAAGCCATGGTCACTGGATCGCTGGCGGACGCATTTCTACCCGCATCAGTTGGGCTCGCACCCTGAGCGTCGGCAGCGGCGATAAAGCGTTGTTTGCCGACCTGCTTTACGAGTTGATCGGTACTTCGGTGGCTTCCCAGGAATCGGTGGTGGTCTCGTTTGCCTTGGCCCAGCAAGTGGCGTCGGGTGATATGAATGCCTTCGAAGCCCTGTGCCTGGCGGCCAGCCTGGGCGGCGACACCGACACCATTGCCGCGATCCTCGGCGCCATGCTGGGGGCGTGCCTGGGTATGCAGTGCTGGCCTGAGGCGTTGGTTGAACAGGTCAAGCGGGTCAATGGCCTGGACTTGCAGCCGCTGGCTCAAGGGTTATTGGCCTTGCGATAAACACGGAACTAAATGTAGGAGCAGGCAAGCCAGCTCCCACATTCAAAAGCGTTGGGTCAGGAAGACCGGATAAAGATTCGACTCGCTGCCACAACCACAACAACAATACAGGCAACAGGAGCCCCCCTTAATGAGCAGCCCCTCTTCCGGCCAAACCGCCGGGCAACTGGAAACACGCGGCATCGAGCCGGTCCCGGAAGGCGAGTGCAACGGTCATCCGCTGCAACTGTTCTGGGTGTGGTTCGCGGCCAATATCAGCATCCTCGGTTTGCCCCTTGGTGCAACGCTGGTGGCGTTTCGTGGCCTGGCCATCTGGCAGGCGATCATCGTCGCGATTCTTGGCGCCGCGGGCTCCTTTGCCGTAGTGGGCATCATCTCCATCGCCGGTCGCCGTGGTCGTGCGCCCAGCCTGACCTTGTCCCGCGCCATTTTCGGTGTGCGCGGCAATATCGGCCCGACATTGGTGTCGCTGATGTCCCGCCTGGGTTGGGAAACCGTCAACACCACCACCGCAGCCTTCGTATTGTTGTCGTTGAGCTCCATTCTGTTCGGCTCGGCAGTGGAGGCCAAGAGCGCGCCGGTGCTCACCCTGATCTTCATTGCCATCTTCGTGCTGTTGACCCTGGCCGTATCGGGCCTGGGCCACGCCACGTTGCTGGTGATCCAGAAGTGGGCCACCTACGTATTCGGCGGCCTGAACATTCTGGTGGGCGGCTTTCTGTGTGCCACCATCGACTGGAGCGCGGTGTTCAACGCCACCCCGGCGCCGTTGAGCGCGATGATCATTGGCGTAGGCACCATGGCGGCCGGTACCGGTATCGGTTGGGCCAACGCCGGTGCAGACATGTCGCGTTACCAGCACCGCAGCGTCAAGGCCGTGCGCCTGGTGGCCTCCGCCGCGTTTGGTGCAGGTATCCCGCTGGTGCTACTGATCACCCTGGGCGGCCTGTTGTCGGTGGGTAACAATGACCTGGCATCGGCCACCGACCCCATCATCGCGATCCGCGACATGCTGCCGACCTGGATGGCCGTGCCGTACCTGATCACCGCGTTCGGCGGCCTGTTGCTGTCGAACAACCTGTCGGTGTACTCGGCCGGCCTCACTACCCTGACCCTGGGCTTGAAGGTCAAGCGCGTGCATGCAGTGATCGTCGATATCGTGGCGATTTTTGCCGGCTCCATCTACTTCATGCTGATCGCCGAAAGCTTCTACGGCCCGTTCATTACCTTCATTTCGCTGCTGGCGGTGCCGATCACGGCGTGGGTCGGGATCTTCGTGGTCGACCTGATTCACCGTCATTACTACAGCCCCACCGACCTGCTGGACGTCAGCCCCAGCAGTGCCTACTGGTATCGCGGCGGCGTGGAGTGGCGTGCATTTGGTGCCTGGGCCGTGGCCATTGTGCTGGGGTTCAGCTTCACCACCATCGGCACCACCGCCGAAAACATCTGGTTTGCCGGGCCGCTGTTCGACTCCTGGCTGGGCCACAACGGGCTGGGCTGGATCGTGACCTTCGTGGTGGCTGGCGGAATATATGCAGTCTTGGGCGGAGCGTCTGACCGTCGTCCGGCTTTAGCAGAGAGCGCCAATGTCTAGATTGCTGCACACCGGCCAGGTCATTGTCGACTTGGTCATGGGCCTCGACACCCTGCCGGCAAGCGGCGGTGACGTGCTGGCCAACTCCGCCAGTTTCCAAGTCGGTGGCGGTTTCAACGTAATGGCTGCGGCACGGCGCAATGGGTTGCCGGTGGTTTATCTGGGCCGCCATGGCGATGGGCGCTTTGGCGAGCTGGCGCGTGCCGCGATGCAGGCCGAAGGTGTTGAAATGGCCTTGGCGGCCAGCGCTGGCAAAGATACCGGGTTGTGCGTGTCGCTGACTGAAGCGAGCACCGAACGCACCTTCATCTCCCATCTCGGCGCCGAGGGTGAGCTGAGCGCCGACGACTTGGCTCAGATCGTCCCGCGTATCGATGATTACGTGTACGTCAGTGGCTACAGCTTGCTGCTTGAAGGTAAGGCGCAGCCGTTGCTTGACTGGCTGCTGGCGCTGCCGCGAGAGATCGTGGTGGTATTCGACCCAGGCCCGCTGGTCAAGGCGCCGGACTCGGCGTTGATGCGTGCCTTGTTGCCGCGTATCGACATCTGGACCAGCAATGGCCCTGAAGCCCTCGCGTTTACCGGGGCGACGGATATGAGTCAGGCGCTGCCCGTGCTGAATCAGCACTTGCAGGCACTGCTGGTTGTGCGTGATGGACCAAATGGTTGCTGGGTAGGGCGTGGGGCAGAGACTGAGCATGTACCTGGCTTCAAGGTGCAGGCGGTAGACAGCAATGGTGCGGGGGATGCGCATGCAGGGGTATTCATTGCCGGGTTGGCGAAGGGTTTGAAACCGGTTGAGGCGGCGCGTCGAGCGAACGCAGCGGCGGCATTGGCGGTGACGCGTTGGGGGCCGGCCACTTCACCTGGCGTCACCGAAGTCGACGCATTGCTGGCTGAATAAATACGCACAATCCAGTGGGAGCAAGCCCGCTCCCACAACGGGTTCTGCGTCTACCCTGCTTTTTTCAGCGCTTGAATCAACTCATCTTTGCGCATGGTTGAGCGCCCAGGAATATCCTTGGCCCGCGCCTCTTTCATCAAACTTTCCTTGGTCTGCGTACCCAGCGAAGCCCCACTGCTGCGCGGGTGGCCTTCACGGCTGGCAGCGGCACGCTTGGCCGATTCCTGCCGGTCCTGGGTCTTCTTGGCTGGCGCCTTGCGTCGGCCTGATCCGCCGGCTTTTTCACCACCGCCGGACTGTTTGTTCACAGTCGCCCAGGCACGGGCTTCGGCTTCGTCCTTGGGCAACCCCTTATGCTCATAACTGTCTTCGATATGAGCGGCCTTGCGTTTCTGTTCGTCGGTGTATTTGGCTTTGCTTCCACGAGGCATCGCTAAAACTCCCTCTGGCCCCAGTCGCGGGGCCAGGCCAGAAATGGATTACTGAGTACTTTGCGCGTCGAGCTTGCGCGCCTCATCCACACCAGAAGCGGTGAGCTTGATCGGCAGGTTCAACGCGTATTCGCCGGCGTCGTCGGTGGTCACATGCCCATCCTTGATCAGCCCGCGGTCCTGCAGGAACGCCAAGACACTGGCGACCTCTTTTTCACCGCGGTAATTGTCCAGCACCTCCTTGCCCAAGCCTTGCGGATGGGCGTGCAGCAGGCGGGTGAGGACTTCTTTTTCAAGGTTTCTATCGACGTTCATGCGTACCTCTTCACTGGGAAATGGTCGGGTGTTGGTCGTACCAAGGGTGCATCAAGGCGCTGGTTGTTTCTGTGCGCCGGGGATGTTCGAGTCGTCGCCTTTGTTGATCTTCGGCTCATTGTTGCTCGTGCCAGGGCCCATCTTGCCGTTGCCTACGGCAGGCGGTGCTTGGCGCTGGGTGTCGTTGCCTTTGGTGCGTGGGTCGGCGCTGTTGTCGATGATCGCGCCACCGTTGGTGTCCAGGCCGGTGCCCATGGATTTTTGCGACTCGGTAGTGGCGTCCGGCGTTGGATCGGTGGGGCCAGTGGTCGAGCTAGCCGCGAAGGCGCTCAAGGACGCGGCAGACAACAGGCCGGTGAGGGCGAGGGCAGCAAATTTGGAATTTTTCATCAGGGTGTCTCCATATGATTAATGTCCTTACCCTGTATTGGTCTGCCCGCATTTGACGATCGTGCCGGGATGGCGACGAACGGTACTGCTGTGCCTGTAAGATTTTGTGTGTCGGTAAGGGCAATTGCACTGCAAACGGCCATCAAACCGTCTTAGTATGTGGCCTTTGAATTTGCCCAAGGCTCGCCCATGACCATCGAGATTCGCCCCGCCGTGCCCAGCGATGCTGCGCAGATCCTGACCTTTATCACTGAACTTGCCGAGTACGAGAAAGCCCGGCATGAAGTGATCGCCAGCGTGGTGGATATCGAACGCAGCCTGTTCAGCGAAGGCGCCACGGCCCACGGCTTGATCTGCTTGCGCGACGGCTTGCCGATTGGCTTTGCGGTGTTCTTTTTCAGTTACTCGACGTGGCTGGGCAGTAACTGCCTGTACCTGGAAGATCTGTACATCAACCCGGAACAACGCGGCGGCGGGGCCGGCAAGAAGTTGCTGCGCCACTTGGCCAAGATCGCGTGTGACAACGGTTGCGGGCGCTTTGAATGGAGCGTGCTGGACTGGAACGAGCCAGCGATTGCCTTCTACAAATCCATAGGCGCCCAGCCTCAGGAAGAATGGGTGCGTTATCGCATGGAAGGCGATGCCCTGCGCGACTTCGCCCAAGGCTGAAGCCTCGTTTATGTAAACACTAAAACCAGAATGTGAGCTTTCCTGTGGCGAGCAAGCTTGCTTGCGCTGGGGTGCGAAGCGCCCCCCAAAAGCGGGAGTCTGCTGCGCAGACAGCGGGAGCAAGCTCCCTCGCCACGGCTAACCCGCTCGAACATTTTTTGTTTTTTCTCAATATATGGGATCTTAATTTATATATTGAGATATTTCGGGCGATGGGTTTATAGTCGCCAGCATCAGCACTCACTACAAAAAATAAAAAGGTGAAGCGATGCAGGCGCAACCGTTGTCCCTACCCGCCGTGCCCGAGCCGACTTACGGCGAGCGGCTGAAGAACAAGGTGGTGATCGTCACCGGCGGCGCCCAAGGCATTGGCGAAGCCATCGTTGCGTGTTTCCAGGCCCAGCAGGCGCGGTTGATCATTGCCGATATCCAGGGTGACAAAGTCGAGAAAATCGCCGCTCATTGGCGCGAACACGGTGCGCAGGTTTACGCTCAACCGGTTGATATCACTTCCAAGGATCAGTGGCAGGCATTGGTCAACCTGGCCATCGAGCGCTTTGGCCGCGTGGATGTGCTGGTCAACTGTGCCGGAGTCAACGTGTTCCGTGACCCACTGGAGATGAGCGAAGAGGACTGGCGCCGCTGTTTCGCCATCGACCTCGACGGCGCCTGGTACGGCTGCCGTTCGGTATTGCCGCACATGATCGAGCAGGGCATCGGCAACATCATCAATATCGCGTCCACCCATTCCAGCCACATCATTCCCGGTTGCTTTCCTTACCCTGTGGCCAAGCACGGCCTGCTCGGCCTCACCCGTGCACTGGGCATCGAGTACGCGCCCAAGGGCATCCGCGTGAATGCCATCGCCCCCGGCTATATCGAAACCCAGCTCAACGTCGATTACTGGAACGGTTTCCCAGACCCCCACGCCGAACGCCAGCGTGCGTTCGACCTGCACCCGCCCAAACGCATTGGCCAGCCCATCGAAGTGGCCATGACAGCACTGTTCCTGGCGACCGACGAGGCGCCCTTTATCAACGCCACTTGCCTGATGATCGATGGCGGGCGGTCTGTGATGTACCACGACTAAAGCGTTTTCCAATAACAAGAAGGAGGTGGTCCATGTTCAAGCAAACACTCGGTGCCGTGGCACTGGCAATGGCGTTCTGCGGCTGGGTATCGGCTGAAGAAGTGAAGATCGGTTTCCTGGTCAAGCAGGCCGAGGAACCCTGGTTTCAAACGGAGTGGGCATTCGCGGAAAAAGCCGGCAAGGAGCATGGTTTTACTGTGATCAAGATCGCCGTGCCCGATGGGGAAAAGACCTTGTCGGCCATCGACAGCCTGGCCGCGAATGGCGCCAAGGGTTTTGTGATCTGCCCGCCAGACGTGTCCCTGGGCCCGGCCATCGTTGCCAAGGCCAAGGTCAACGGTTTGAAAGTGATGGCCGTGGATGATCGCTTTGTCGATGCCAAGGGCAACTTCATGGAAGACGTGCCGTACCTGGGCATGGCCGCGTTTGAGGTGGGCCAGAAGCAGGGCGCCGCCATGGCCGCCGAAGCGAAAAAACGCGGGTGGGACTGGAAGGACACCTATGCGGTGATCAATACCTTCAACGAACTCGACACCGGCAAGAAACGTACAGACGGCTCGATCAAATCCCTCGAGGAGGCCGGTATTCCCAAGGACCACATCCTCACTGCTGCGCTGAAAACCCTCGACGTCCCCGGCAGCATGGACGCCACCAACTCGGCCTTGGTCAAGCTGCCGAGCGGAGCGAAGAACCTGATCATCGGCGGCATGAACGACAACACCGTGCTCGGGGGCGTGCGCGCCACCGAAAGTGCCGGCTTCAAGGCCGCCAACGTCATCGGCATCGGCATCAATGGCACCGACGCCATTGGCGAATTGAAGAAAGCCGACAGCGGCTTCTTCGGCTCCATGCTGCCCAGCCCGCATATCGAGGGCTACAACACCGCGCTGGCGATGTACGAGTGGGTCACCACCGGCAAGGAACCGGCCAAATACACCGCCATGGACGAAGTGACCTTGATCACCCGCGCCAATTTCCAGGAAGAACTGACCAAGATCGGCCTGTGGAAATGAGCGGCGCGGCCCTGCGTTTCAATGGCATCGGCAAGGAGTTTCCCGGTGTGAAAGCCCTGGCGCAGATCAGCTTTGAAGCGCGGCCGCATTCGGTGCACGCGCTGATGGGCGAGAACGGCGCCGGCAAGTCGACCCTGCTGAAAATCCTCGGCGGCGCCTACATTCCGTCCAGCGGTACGGTGCAGATCGGCGCGCAGACCATGGCCTTCAAATGCGCCGCCGACAGCATCGCCTGCGGTGTGGCGGTGATTCACCAGGAGCTGCACCTGGTGCCGGAAATGAGCGTGGCCGAGAACCTGTTCCTCGGGCATTTGCCCACGCGCTTTGGCGTGGTCAACCGGAGCCTGCTGCGCAAGCAGGCCCTGGCCTGCCTCAAGGGCCTGGCCGATGAAATCGACCCCGACGAGAAACTCGGGCGCCTGTCCCTGGGCCAGCGCCAGTTGGTGGAAATCGCCAAGGCGCTGTCCCGTGGCGCCCATGTGATCGCCTTTGACGAGCCGACCAGTAGCCTCTCGGCGCGGGAAATCGAGCGCTTGATGGCGATCATCACGCGCCTGCGCGAGGAGGGCAAAGTGGTGCTCTACGTGTCGCACCGTATGGAAGAAGTGTTCCGTATCTGCGACGCAGTGACGGTGTTCAAGGACGGTCGCTACGTGCGCACGTTCGAGGACATGAACACGCTGACCCACGATCAGCTGGTGACCTGCATGGTCGGTCGCGATATCCAGGATATCTACGATTACCGACCGCGTGAGCAGGGCGAGGTGGCGCTCAAGGTCGAGGGCTTGCTCGGCCCCGGCCTGCGTGAACCCGTGAGTTTCCAGGTACGCAAAGGCGAGATCCTGGGCCTGTTCGGGCTGGTGGGGGCAGGGCGCACAGAGCTTTTGCGCCTGCTCAGCGGCCTTGAACGCGCCAGCGCCGGCAGCCTGGCACTCTGCGGTGAGCCGTTGCAGTTGCGCTCTCCCCGCGACGCCATCGCCGCTGGCGTGCTGCTGTGCCCGGAAGACCGCAAAAAGGAAGGCATCATCCCGCTGTCCAGCGTGGCGGAAAATATCAACATCAGCGCCCGTAGTGCCCATGCCTCGTTCGGCTGGCTGCTGCGCGATGGTTGGGAGAGGGGCAACGCCGAGCGGCAGATCCAGGCGATGAAGGTCAAGACGCCGAATGCCGAGCAGAAAATCCTGTACCTGTCTGGCGGCAATCAACAAAAGGCCATTCTTGGCCGCTGGCTGTCGATGCCCATGAAGGTCCTGCTGCTGGACGAACCCACCCGGGGTATCGACATTGGCGCCAAGTCGGAGATCTACCAGATCATCCATAACCTGGCGGCCAGCGGCATAGCGGTGATCGTGGTGTCCAGCGACCTGATGGAGGTGATGGGCATCTCCGACCGCATCCTGGTGATGAGTGAGGGCGCCTTGACCGGTGAGTTGCCCCGCGCCCAAGCGGATGAAGCGCGCCTGCTGCAACTGGCGCTACCACAGTCGCGGGCTTGAACAAGAACAAGAGGGTTTGGCTATGTCTGAGGTAAAAACTGCAAAGGGTTTCTGGCCGGGTTTCAATCAGCGCAAATTTCTCGATGACTGGGTGATGCTGCTGGCGGCACTGGGCATTTTTGTGCTCAGCGCGGTGTTCATCGATAACTTCCTCTCGCCGCTGAACATGCGCGGTCTGGGCCTGGCGATTTCGACTGTCGGTATTGCTGCGTGCACCATGTTGTTCTGCCTGGCCTCAGGGCACTTCGACTTGTCGGTAGGCTCGGTGATCGCCTGCGCCGGGGTGGTGGCGGGCATCGTGATGCGCGACACCGACAGCGTGGTACTCGGCGTGTCGGCGGCCTTGGCCATGGGCCTGGTGGTAGGGCTGATCAACGGCATCGTGATCGCCAAGCTGCGCATCAATGCGTTGATTGCCACCCTGGCGACCATGCAGATCGTGCGCGGCCTGGCCTACATCTTCTCCAACGGCAAGGCGGTGGGGGTGATGAATGAAGGGTTCTTCGTGTTCGGCAACGGCCAACTACTGGGCGTGCCGGTGCCGATCATCATCACCGTCCTGTGCTTTGTGTTCTTTGGCTGGCTGCTCAATTACACCACCTATGGGCGCAACACCATGGCCATTGGCGGCAACCAGGAAGCCGCGTTGCTCGCCGGGGTCAATGTCGATCGCACCAAGATCATCATTTTTGCCGTGCATGGTTTGATCGGCGCATTGGCCGGGGTGATCCTCGCGTCACGCATGACCTCGGGCCAGCCGATGATTGGCCAGGGGTTCGAACTGACCGTGATCTCGGCTTGTGTGCTGGGCGGGGTGTCGTTGAGCGGCGGCATCGGCATGATCCGCCATGTGATTGCCGGGGTGTTGATTCTGGCGATCATCGAGAATGCGATGAACCTGAAGAACATCGATACCTTTTACCAATATGTGATTCGTGGCTCGATCCTGTTGCTGGCGGTGATAATCGACCGCATGAAACAACGTTAATGTTCGCCCTGTGAAGATCAAACTGTGGGAGCTGGCTTGCTGTGGCGAGCAAGCTTGCTTGCGCTGGGGTGCGAAGCGCCCCCAAAAGCCGGCTCCAGCTGCGCTGTCGAACGGGAGCAAGCTCCCTCGCCACAGCAAGCCAGCTCCCACTTTGGATCTCCTGTGTTCAGGAAGGCGGTATTTGCCATAATGCCCCCGCTTTCATACTTATAGGCCCGATATGCAGGAAAACGCCCACACCCCCGTCAAAGACGCCGCCCCCACCGGCACCCAGACCCTGTTGCGCGGCCTGGGCGTGGTGCAAGCGGTGGCGGCTGGTGCGCGGGATCTCAAGGAGATCGCCCGGCGCATCGGCACCACGCGCAGCACGACGCACCGCCTGGCCAGTTGCCTGGTGGACGAGCGTTACCTGCGCGTGGTGCCCCAGGTCGGTTATCTGCTGGGGCCCAAGCTGATCGAGTTGGGGTTCCAGGCCCGTGAAGAGTTGCCCCTGGTGAACCTGGCGGTGCCCTACCTGGATGAGTTGTCGGCGCTGACCGGCGACACCATTCACCTGGCGATTCGTGAGTACGACGAGGTGCTTTACCTGCACAAGAACCCCGGCCGCAATGGGCCGGAAATGCGCTCGCGGGTCGGCCATCGCATGCCGCTGGCGCGCACCGGTATCGGCAAGGCGTTGATGCTGGATGATTCGCCGCAGGAGTGGCAGCGCTTGTACGAGGCGAGCTTGCCGGCGGTGGGCAAGAGCCTGCAATGGCCGCAGCACCCGGAGCAATCCTGGGCGCAGTTCGAACAGCGCATGCATGAGTATGTCGAGGGTGGCTACGCGTTTGACCTCGAAGACAACGAGCCTTCGATCCGCTGCGTGGCCGCACCGGTGCGCGATGCCAGCGGGCGCATTGTCGCCGGCATCAGCATTGCCAGTACGGTGCCCTACATGCCGCTGGAGAAAATGGCCGAACTGATCCCTGTGATCAAACAGGTCGCAGCCCGGCTGTCAGCGGAGTTGGGCGCCAAGGCCTGATCAGGCTTTCAGGCTCGCCATGTCGATGACAAAGCGGTACTTCACATCACCGGCAATCATGCGCGCATAAGCTTCGTTGATCTGGCGAATGTCGAGCATCTCGATGTCGCAGGTAATGCCATGCTCGGCGCAGAAATCCAGGACTTCCTGGGTTTCGGCAATGCCGCCGATCAGCGAGCCGGCCAAGACTTTACGACCCAGCACCAGCTTGGCAGCGTTGACGGGTGGGTCCACCGGCTCGATCAGGCCGACCAGGATATGCACGCCGTCAAAGCGCAGCACATCGAGGTAGGGGTTCAGGTCGTGCTGCACCGGGATGGTGTCCAGCAGGAAATCGAAGTGCCCGGCAGCGGCTTTCATCTGCTCGGCATCCGTGGACACGATCACATGGTCGGCGCCCTGGCGACGGCCTTCCTCGGCCTTGCTGGCCGAGCGTGTGAACAAGGTGACTTCGGCGCCCATGGCCTTGGCGAACTTGATGCCCATGTGGCCCAGGCCACCCATGCCGAGAATCCCGACTTTATCGCCGGCCTTTACGCCGTAGTGCTTGAGGGGCGAGTAGGTGGTGATGCCTGCGCACAGGATCGGCGCAGCGCTGGCCAGGTCGAGCTTGGCCGGGATCTTCACCACGAAATGCTCGCTGACCACGATGCTATCGGAGTAGCCGCCCATGGTGTTGCTGCCATCCACGCGGTCCGGCGTGGCGTAGGTCATGGTCGGGCCTTCGAGGCAGTATTGCTCAAGGTCTGATTGGCAGGCTTCGCAGTGACGGCACGAGTCCACCATGCAGCCTACGCCCACCAGGTCGCCAACTTTATGGGCGGTCACGTTGGTGCCGACCGCGGTGACTTTGCCGACAATCTCGTGGCCCGGCATCAGCGGGTACACGGCGATGCCCCATTCGTTGCGCGCCTGGTGGATGTCGGAGTGGCACACGCCGCAGTAAAGAATCTCGATGGCCACGTCATCGACGCGCGGGCTGCGGCGTTCAAATGACATCGGGGCGAGGGGCGTGGTGGCCGACTGGGCGGCGTAACCGATGGCGGTGTACATAGTAAACCTCACAAAAACTTGGACTGCAGAGGCGGCAAATTCTGCGCGCCGGCCCCTGGCGCGAACATGGCAATTGCTCCGAGTCTCATGCCTATTCGTCCGGCAGTGCCAGAGCTTTGGATATATTGGCCGCCAGACCTGCGATGATGGTGTCATCCCTTATTCGCGAAGTTTTTTGCCATGCTGTTGACCCGCCATTTGGACGCCAATGCCACGCTGGTTTCCTTGATCGAAGGGCTCACGCCCCGCGATGGTTTTTCCCCGACTCACCTGCCCGGTGTGCAGGTGCTGCGTGCCAGTTGCGATGTGGCGCGTGGGCCGCAGATCTATGAACCAAGCCTGATGTTCGTGGCCCAGGGCAGCAAGGTCGCCTACCTCGGCCCGCGCACGTTGGAGTATGGCGCCGGACATTACCTGATCCAGGCGATGCCGGTGCCGTTCGAATGCGAGACCTTTGCCATGGCCCCCGAGGCGCCCCTGTATGGCGTTACGGTAGGCATCGACCGCGTGGTGTTGGGCGAGTTGGTGATTGCCATGGGTATGCAGGCCGGGCCGCCGCCGACCGCGCAGACCTTGGAGTCGATGAGTTCGGTGGTGCTCGATGAT
Source organism: Pseudomonas sp. MF6751 (assembly GCF_016613265.1). Lineage (NCBI taxonomy): Bacteria > Pseudomonadati > Pseudomonadota > Gammaproteobacteria > Pseudomonadales > Pseudomonadaceae > Pseudomonas > Pseudomonas sp. MF6751. The sequence goes on along the minus strand of NZ_JAENSV010000021.1, from coordinate 45,971 downwards.
GCCATGCGCGGCTGCGTCGAGCGGTTGTTGCAGTGCCTGCACGATCCGCTGGAAAGCCGGATCATGGGGCCTGCGCGGGTGCGCGAATTGTTGTTCACCGCCTTGCGCGGGCCACAGGCGGATGTGTTGCGTGCGCTGGTGGAACAACAGGGGCAGTTTTCGCGCATCGCCACCTCATTGAATCACCTGCATGCCCATTACGCCGAGCCGCTTAATATCGAGACGTTGGCCGGGTATGCGCACATGAGTGCGTCGACCTTTCATGAGCATTTCAAGCGCTGCACCTTGTTATCGCCAGTGCAGTACCTCAAGCGCCTGCGGTTATTGAAGGCCCAGCAGTTGCTGCTGGTGGAAGGCATGAGCGTGGCGCAGGCGGCGCACAAGGTGGGGTACCAGAGCACGTCGCAGTTCAGTCGGGAGTACAAGCGCTATTTCCTGCGCAACCCGGGGGAAGAGCGGGCCGCCTGACACCACGAGGTCATTGTGGGAGCTGGCTTGCCTGCGATAACGGTGGGTCAGCTATACATTTGGCACCTGAAGACCGCCATCGCAGGCAAGCCAGCTCCCACATTTTGATCGATGCCGCCCACAAAAAAGGCTCCCATCTCGGGAGCCTTTTCTGGTTAAGCGAACGACTTACATATTCGGGTAAGTCGGCCCACCCGCACCTTCCGGCGTCACCCAGGTGATGTTCTGCGAAGGGTCCTTGATGTCACAGGTCTTGCAGTGCACGCAGTTCTGGGCGTTGATCTGGAAGCGTTTCTCGCCGTCTTCCTTGGTCACCACTTCATACACGCCAGCCGGGCAGTAGCGCTGCGCCGGTTCATCGTAGAGCGGAAGGTTGGTGCCGATCGGGATGCTTGGGTCTTTGAGCTTCAAGTGGCACGGCTGCTCTTCTTCATGGTTGGTGCCGGAGATGAACACCGAGCTCAGTTTGTCGAAGCTCAGCTTGCCGTCGGGTTTGGGGTAGTCGATCTTCTGGCTGTCTTTGGCCAGCTTCAGGCAGGCGTAGTCCGGCTTGGTGTCGTGCAGGGTGAAAGGGATCTTGCCGCCGAAAATGTTCTGGTCGAGCCAGTTGAAACCGCCGCCGATGATTGCGCCGAACTTGTGCACGGCCGGGCCGAAATTACGGCTGGCGAACAGTTCTTCGTACAGCCAGCTGGCTTTGAAGCTGTCGACATATGTGGTCAGCTCATCACCGCCCTCGGATTCGGCAAACAGGCGGTCGGCCACGGCGTCGGCGGCGAGCATGCCGGACTTCATCGCGGTGTGACTGCCTTTGATCTTGGCGAAGTTCAGGGTGCCCAGATCGCAACCGATCAGCGCGCCGCCCTTGAAGACCATTTTCGGCAGCGAATTCAGGCCACCTTTGCAGATCGCGCGGGCGCCGTAGCTGACCCGCTTGCCGCCTTCCAGGTACTGGGCCAGCACCGGGTGGTGCTTGAGGCGCTGGAATTCATCGAACGGCGACAGGAAGGTGTTGCTGTAGGACAGGTCGACGATCAGCCCGACCACGACTTGATTGTTTTCCAGGTGATAAAGGAACGAGCCACCGGTGTTCTCTTTACCCATGATGTCCAGCGGCCAACCGGCGGTGTGCACCACCAGGCCCGGCTGATGCTTGGCTGGGTCGATTTCCCAGATTTCCTTCAGGCCAATGCCGTAGTGCTGGGCGTCGGCGTCGCTGTCCAGGTTGAAGCGCTGGATCAGTTGCTTGCCGATGTGGCCACGGCAACCTTCGGCGAACAGCGTGTACTTGCCACGCAGTTCCATGCCCGGGGTGTACAGGCCGTCTTTTGGCTTGCCTTCACGGTCGACGCCGAGGTCGCCGGTGATGATGCCGCGTACCACGCCGTTCTCGTCGAGCAGCGCTTCCTGGGCGGCGAAGCCTGGGTAGATTTCCACTCCGAGGTTCTCGGCCTGCTGGGCCAGCCAGCGGCACAGGTTGCCCAGGGAAATGATGTAGTTGCCTTCGTTGTGCATGGTCTTGGGCACAAAGAAGTCGGGCACCTTGGTGGAGGCTTCCGGGCTGCGCAGTACATAGATGTCATCGCGCACCACGGGCGTGTTGAGCGGGGCGCCGAGTGCTTTCCAGTCCGGGAACAGCTCGTTCAGGGCACGTGGTTCAAACACGGCACCGGAGAGGATATGGGCGCCGACTTCGGAGCCTTTCTCGACCACGCAGACGCTGATTTCCTTACCGGCTTCGGCGGCCTTCTGCTTCAGTCGGCAGGCGGCAGACAGGCCAGCCGGGCCAGCGCCGACGATGACCACGTCGAATTCCATGTATTCGCGTTCCACAGGCTATCTCCTACTCAAGGCTCAACAGGCTTTTTTTTCTAATGGGTGGAGGTTCGGTGTGGTTCTGCGCGAAGGCAGCACCCACCTGTCTCTCTAGGTGGCGCATTATATATAGACCACTGACAGCGTCCAATACAAACGTTTGTTTGAATTGCCTGCAGCCTAGATAAATCAAAGCAACGGGGCTTATGACTGACCATTTTGCCGTATTGACCAGAATAGGCGTTCCGGTCAAGATACGGTCGGTTTTGCGCTTCCCGTAGGCAGACTGCAGGTTTCAAGAGCACGTCCAAAGACAGGCCGAAGGCAATAAAGGTGATGCGCCCCCAAACGTTGGAGCGCAGTTTACACGCCGCGATAAAGAATGACCTCTCAGTCACCACTGACGAACGGTCGTCATTTCCCGTGTGCAAGGCCACTGCCGAGGTCTTTGGAGGTGCCCTTGTGTGCCGATGAGCATCAACCGCCAGGTTCGCCTAGGCGACTTTCTTTTCACCGGAGAGTAACGAGGAATCCATGAAGGTTCTTGTAGCTGTCAAACGCGTTGTCGATTACAACGTGAAAGTTCGCGTCAAGGCGGACAATTCCGGCGTCGACCTTGCTAACGTCAAGATGTCGATGAACCCTTTCTGCGAAATCGCTGTGGAAGAAGCCGTACGCCTGAAAGAGAAAGGCGTGGCGACGGAAATCGTCGTGGTGTCCATCGGGCCGACCACTGCCCAAGAGCAGTTGCGTACCGCTTTGGCCCTGGGCGCCGACCGCGCCATTCTGGTGGAGTCCGCTGAAGAGCTGACCTCCCTGGCCGTTGCCAAGCTGCTCAAGGCCGTTGTCGACAAGGAGCAGCCACAACTGGTGATCCTGGGCAAACAAGCCATCGACAGCGACAACAACCAGACTGGCCAGATGTTGGCTGCACTGACCGGTTACGGCCAGGGCACCTTCGCTTCGAAAGTCGAAGTGAGCGGCGACAGCGTTGCAGTCACCCGTGAAATCGACGGCGGCGCGCAGACGGTTTCCCTGAAACTGCCGGCCATCGTCACCACCGACCTGCGTTTGAACGAGCCGCGTTATGCGTCCCTGCCAAACATCATGAAAGCCAAGAAGAAGCCTCTGGAGACGCTGACTCCGGACGCTTTGGGCGTTTCCACCGCCTCTACCAACAAGACCGTCAAAGTCGAAGCGCCGGCTGCACGCAGCGCGGGCATCAAGGTCAAGTCGGTGGCTGAACTGGTCGAGAAACTGAAAAACGAAGCGAAGGTAATCTAATCATGACTATCTTGGTAATCGCTGAACACGACAACAAGGTACTGGCCCCGGCCACCCTGAACACCGTGGCCGCTGCCGCTAAAATCGGTGGGGACATCCACGTGCTGGTTGCTGGTCAGGGCGCTGGCGCCGTGGCTGAAGCGGCTGCAAAAATCGCAGGCGTGAGCAAAGTCCTGAACGCTGACAATGCCGCTTATGCGCATCAGCTGCCGGAAAACGTTGCGCCGCTGGTCGCCGAGCTTGGCGCTGGCTACAGCCACATCCTGGCCGCCGCTACCTCCAACGGCAAAAACATCCTGCCACGCGTTGCCGCGCAGCTGGACGTTGACCAGATCTCCGAGATCATCTCGGTAGAAAGCGCCGACACCTTCAAGCGCCCGATCTACGCCGGTAACGCCATCGCTACCGTGCAGTCCAACGCCTCGGTCAAGGTCATCACCGTGCGTGCCACCGGTTTCGACCCGGTTGCCGCCGAAGGTGGCTCGGCTGCCGTTGAAGCCGTCTCCGCTGCCCACGACGCGGGCACTTCCAGCTTCGTCGGCGAAGAGCTGGCCAAGTCGGACCGTCCTGAACTGACCGCTGCCAAGATCGTCGTTTCCGGCGGGCGTGGCATGCAGAACGGTGACAACTTCAAACACCTGTACGCCCTGGCCGACAAGCTGGGTGCTGCGGTCGGCGCTTCCCGCGCAGCCGTTGACGCAGGTTTCGTACCCAACGACATGCAGGTCGGCCAGACCGGCAAGATCGTTGCGCCACAGCTGTACATCGCCGTCGGTATCTCCGGCGCGATCCAGCACTTGGCCGGTATGAAAGACTCCAAAGTGATCGTTGCGATCAACAAGGACGAAGAAGCGCCGATCTTCCAGGTTGCCGATTATGGCCTGGTGGCGGACTTGTTCGAAGCCGTACCTGAATTGGAGAAGCTGGTCTAATCCAGCCGCTTCACTTATAAAGAGCCCGGTCTTATGACCGGGTTTTTTTTTACTGATCGGGAGAGTCTTGCCATGGAACTGCGCCCCTGGGCCTTACTGCTGGGCCTTACGCTGCTGCCGAGCCTGACGCTCGCCGCCGGCAAGTGCGAGCGCCTGGTGATCACCGGCAGCCCGGACGCACCGCCATTACTCTGGCGCGACCCCCAGGACCCTACGCATCTGATCGGCGCGACCGCTGACGTGCTGCAACAAGTGGGCAAGGAGCTCGGGCTGAAAATCGACCTGCTCTACGGCGGCAAACGCTCCCTGGCCCTGGAGGAAGCGCGTAGCGGGCGCATGGACATTCTCGCCGACGCACCGCTGAATCTGGGTGAGCTGGACCACTTCGACTACATCCATCCGGCGCTGATGCAGACCGACTACCTGGTATGGACGCTTAAGGATTCAGCCGTGGTCTATTCCACCGCCGCCGATTTGCACGGCCACAAAGGCGCAGTCTCGGAACGTGCGCGCTTGAGCGCGGAGTTCGAAACCTTCGCCAGCCAGCAACTCAACCTGCAACGCCTGCCCAATTTGACGCCGGCTTTCCAGAAGCTGTTGCTCGGTGAGGTGGACTACGTGCTGGCTGGGCGCTATTCCGGCATGGCCATGGCCCAGACCCTGGGCATGAGTAATGACCTGGTGGCCCATGAGGTGCCTGTCGATCAGCCTGGCCTGTACCTGGCGATTTCCCACAACTCGGCCTGCAATGATCCTTGGCTTCGCGGACAGCTGACGAAAAAGATGACAGAATTGCCTGCCTCCGGTGCCGCTCAAGCCGCGCTGCAGCGCAATCTGGAGCGTTGGAAAGCGCAACTGCAACAACCTGTCGGCACCCCAACAAAGTAGGGATTTACAGTGATTTTTCGAGCTCTTTTCGCGGCCCTTGCCGTTGTCGCGCTGGCGGGATGCGCAACCGATCCTGCGCCGATCGAACAAATGCGCCTGACCCAGCAAGCCTTGGAACAAGCCACCGCGGTCGGGGCCAACACCGATGAATCCCCCGAACTGAAGCTGGCCGAAGAAAAATTCGCCCGGGCCAAGGGCAACATGGCCGACCAATCCTACAAGCGAGCGCGTATGCGCGCCGAGCAGGCTGAGCTGGACGCACGCCTGGCCGAAGCCAAAGTGCTGACCGGCAAGAGCCAGGAACAATTGAACGTGCTCAATACCCGTATCACTCGCCTGCGTAAGCAGCTGCAGTTGGGAGAAGCACAATGAGCCCGATGATCCGTAGTCTGAGCTGTGTACTGCTGCTGGGCAGCGTGGCCTTGGGCGGCTGTGCGAACCAACCCACGAGTGAGCAGGCGTTGCAGCAGGCCGGCGATGACTTCCAAAAGGTCAAGGAAGACGCCAACGTGCTGCGCTTCGCGCCCAAGGACGTGATCCGCGCCGGAGAGTCCCTGGCCCGCGCCGATCGCCTGTCCAGCTACTGGGGCAGTGGGTCCGATGTGGTGCATTACGCCTACCTGAGCCAGCGGTATAGCGCCATCGCTCGAGAGCACACCCAGCAAGGCCTGAATGCCGAGCGCGGTACCCAACTGGAATTGGAACGTCAGCGCCTGCAACTGGCCTTGCGCGAAAACAAGCTGGCCAGCGTGCAACAGCAGGGCAAGTGGGTTGAAGCGCAAATCGCCAGCCTCACCACCCAGACCGACCGTGGCCTGGTGATGACCCTGGGCGACGTACTGTTCGACACCGGCGAAGCGGAGCTGCAGAACTCGGCCAACCGCACGGTGCTCAAGATCGTGCAATTCCTGCAACTGAACCCCAAGCGTCGGGTGCGCATCGAGGGCTACACCGACAACACTGGTGGCGAGCAGGAAAACCTGAAACTGTCCCGCGACCGGGCTCAATCGGTGGCCGACCTGTTGATGGACCTGGGTATCGATGACAAACGCATTGAGGTCGAGGGGTATGGCGACCAATACCCGGTGGAAGCCAATGCCTCCGAGCGTGGTCGTGCACAGAATCGTCGGGTGGAAATTGTGTTCTCTGACGAGAAGGGCCAATTGGGCGCAGCGCGCTAATAGCTGACGCAGATCCAAATTGTGGGAGCGGGCTTGCTCGCGAATGCGGTGGCTCAGTACTGGATGTGCTGACTGACACACCGCCTTCGCGAGCAAGCCCGCTCCCACATTTCGTTTCGGCGATGCCCACCCCAGCTCCCCCGGCAGTTTTTACTGTCACTCCCGCCCACGCTCGACTATTGTGGCAACTGTCCCCGTACACTTCTAAACTGTGCCGGTATGTTTCACACAAAAATAAAATGCCCGTGAAATCGAGTGCTGCGTCATGACCAATCTGTTGCTTTACCAACGTATTGCCCAGCAACTGGCTGAGGACATCCGCCGCGGTGTCTACCAACCGGGGGAGCGCGTGCCGTCGGTGCGCAAGATGAGTTCCCAGCTCAATGTAAGCCATGCCACGGTGCTGCAGGCCTATGCCAACCTGGAAGACCAGGGGCTGATCCGGGCGCGGCCGCAGTCGGGCTACTACGTGCACCAGACGCCAGCACTCACGGCGCCTACGCCTGATATCGCACGGGTCGAGCGCCCAGGGTTGGTCACCCGTAGCAGTATCATCCAGCAGGTGCTGGTCGAGTCGCGCCGTGAAGGGGTGTTTCCCTTGGGCGCGGCGGTGCCGAGTGTCGACTACCTGCCAGTGCGGGCACTGCATCAGCAGTTGGCCAAGGTCACGCGTTTCCAGAGCCCACGGGCCTTCAGCTACATGTTCAGCCCTGGCTTTGAACCCCTGCGGCGCCAGGTGGCGATCCGCATGCGCGATGCCGGGGTGGTAGTGGACCCTTCCGAAGTGGTGATCACCCACGGCTGTGTCGACGCCTTGCAAATGTCGCTGCGCGTGCTGACGCGCCCTGGCGACCTGATCGCGGCTGAGTCGCCGACCTATTACGGCTTGCTGCAATTGGCTGACCTGCTGGGCCTCAAGGTGATCGAGATCCCCAGTGACCCTGCCACGGGCATGAGCCTGGAAGCCCTGCAACTGGCCGCCAACCAATGGTCGATCAAGGCGCTGGTGCTGACCACGCGCTTGAGTAACCCGCTGGGCGGCACCATGCCAGAGGAGCGGCAGAAACAGTTGCTGCGCCTGGCGTCGGACTTCGATATCCAGATCGTCGAAGATGATATTTACGGCGAGTTGATGTTCGAACTCGGCCGCACCAAAGCCCTCAAGGCCTACGACCGCCTCGACCGGGTGATCTATTGCTCAAGTTTTTCCAAGACCTTGTCGCCGGGCGTACGCATTGGCTGGATGATTGCCGGTAAATACCAGCAGGAAATCCAGCGCCTGCAGATGTTCAGCACGCATTCGGCATGCAGCGTCACCCAGATGGGCGTCGCGGCCTATCTGGAAAACGGTGGCTACGACCGTCATTTGCGCTACATCCGCCAGGAATACCGCAAGAACCTCAGCGCCTTCCAATTGGCGGTGCAGCAGTATTTCCCCGAGGGCACCCAGATGACCCGCCCGACCGGCGGCTTTATCCTGTGGGTCAGTTTGCCGGGGCGGGTCAATACTCAGGAACTGCATGTGCGTGCCCTGCAACAAGGCATCAGCATTGCGCCAGGGCTGATTTTCAGTAATACCGAACAGTTCAACCACTGTATTCGCCTCAATTGCGGCACGCCGTGGAACCGCGAGGCGGAGAGGGCGTTGATGACCCTGGGAATGCTTGCCAGCCAGCTGTGCCAAGAGGCCGCAGCGGGTTTTTGAGGCGAGCAAAGGGGACAAGACTGATCTGTGCCCTTGTCATGCCGCGCACAACAAGCGAGCATATGGCCTTCTGCCGTTAATGCTGTTGGCGATATGACTTCTATTTTTCGCGTTACGTTGATGCTTGGTCTGCTGAGCCTGTGCAATGCCGGTAGCGTGCTGGCTGCAGCACCGGTGGCTGAAGGCAAGCCTGTTGTCGGTGCCGAGCAAAAGACCTCAGCCAAGCAGCCAACGCCTGCGAAAAAATCCCCTGCCGCGCAAAAGAAAGCCGCTTCGACCAAAAAGCGTGCACCCGTGGCGAGCAAGTCCAAGTCGGCCCATGAGGTCGCCCAGACCAAACTGCCACCGGCACAGTTGGACCTGTCCCTGCCTTCGGACATGGTCAGGCACTTGCAACCCATCGGCACCATGCCCAAGCCCAAGAGCGTGCCTCTGTTGCCGCCGATGTTTGGCGAAAAGCCAACCGACAATAGTGCATTCCAGATCAACGGCCGCTTGCTCAGCAATGAGATGAAGCTGCAACTGCGTAACGAAGAGCGCCGTGATGTTGAAGGCGCTGCGCTGGATTTCGAATTCAAGCAATAAACTTCGGGCTACAGGTGACCCAGGTTGCCGACCATCTGTCGCAGACTGGTTGGTCATTTTTGTTTTGTGCGAAAAACTCCTGTTGGCCCATTTTAAAACGGCTGTTTAAGGGCGTACTCTAGCCCGGCCATCCCTATTGAGTCGTCGAGGACCTGCTGGTCATGAAATGCCGTGAAGGCTGTGGCGCCTGCTGCATTGCCCCCTCCATCAGTTCGCCATTACCGGGAATGCCTCAGGGCAAACCCGCTGGCGTTCGCTGCGTACACCTGTCGGTGGAACAACTGTGCCAGTTGTTCGGTCAACCGCAGCGGCCAGCCGTGTGCAGTGATTTCAAGGCCGATATTGAGGTGTGCGGCAACGACCAGGCCGATGCCATCCGCCTGATCGGCTGGTGGGAGCAGATGACGGCGGCTTGATGGGCTTTACTATCGGAACTTCAACAATAAGGAATACAACGATGGGTTCGCTGAAACGAGTGGCTGTGCTGTGCGGTTTTACGCTGTTGTTTGCGGCCACTGCCCAGGCTGAGGATTGGCAAGTCGCCAAGGACGAAGACGGTATCAAGGTGTCGTTGAGCGAGATTGCCGGTTCCAAGTACAAGGCCTATCGCGGCGTGACCGTGATCAAAGCGCCTTTGGCCAAGGTCCAGGCGCTGCAGGAAGATGTGGTCGGTGCTTGCGCATGGATCCATGAATGCAAATCCCAGAAGCTCGTCGACAAGAAAGGCGACGAAGCCTGGACCTACACCCAGTTCAAGGCCCCGTTCCCTGTGACGGACCGCGACTCGTACATCCACGTCACCACCACCAAAGCCGCTGACGGCACCGTCACGCGCAAGCTGGAAGGCGTGCCGACCTACAAGCCTGAAGCAAAAGGCTACGTGCGGGTCGCCCAGGTGGAGGGTTTCTGGAAACTGGTGCCAAAGGGCGATAACCAGACCGAAGTCACCTACCAGGTACACACCGAGCCAGGTGGCAGCGTGCCGTCGTGGCTGGCCAACAAGTTTGTGGTGGACGCGCCGTTCAACACCTTGAAAGCCTTGAAAGAACACGCTGAAAAATAAGTGCAGTTGATCCGGTGCCTCCGGCCTTGAGTGGAACGTTTGGCGAGCCCTCACGGTCCAGATAGAAGTAAGCCCACCTATGGGTTTTATCGAGGAGGCACCGATGCAAACGTGGCAAATTACCTTCGTTGATGATCACGGTGAAACGTCCGTGCAGCAGTTCACCTGCGAGCAAAAGCCCAGCCTCGAAGACGCTGCGCATATGATTCGTGCGAAGCTGGTGCCGATTGCTGCCGAACTCGATCTCAATGACCTGGAAGGCCGTAAACCCGAGCCGACGGTCAAGATTCTCAAAGACCAGAACAGTATCCAGATTCTCGATATTTCTCCCTCCGTCTAAACATTTTTCACTCGCCACACGAGCACCTCTGGTGGCGGTGATAGCTTCACGCTACTCTGCAATCGAGATCAGCGAATGAATCGCTAAGGTCTGGTCTTGTCAGCTACATGCTTGTTTTCCTGCGGTGTTGTTATGCCGTGGTGCCCGCGTCAGCAGGGCGCGGGGCTTCAGGAAGCACGGAAAGTCTATCCATCGGTGTGAGGAGGACGTTTCATGAGCACAGCCTATCAAGAAGACATCAGCACCAACGTACTGCGCCGCATGAAAGAAGGCGGCTTTGATTTCTCGCGTTTTCACCCCATCGAGTTCTACGCCATTTTCCCGGATGAGGAACGGGCGCGCAGGGCTGCGGGTCGATTTCGTGGGGAGTCCCTCAACGCCCAGGTCAGCGCGCGCGACGATGGCGCCTGGTACCTGGAACTGAGCAAAATCATGTTCGCAACCTACGACGGCATAGGAGACTTCGAGCAAGACTTTGAAGCGGTGGTCGAGCCCCTGGGAGGGATCATCGAAGGATGGGGCGTCAAGCAGGAGGTGCGTGGGTTACCCATGTAGTTGGTATTTATGAGCAGCACAGCGTATCGGCTGACCTTTGGGTCGGCCGATTTTGTTTGGGCTACCGTCGCAACGGAAACTGCCGTTTCAGGCGCAAAAAAAAGCCACCCGAATAGGGTGGCGGAAAGGGAAGACCGAGGAGTCATCAGTACACGAGTCGTTACGTTACTGAATATGCAAAGGGTTTAGCTGTAGGACACGTCCTGTTCAACCGATGTGGGCGATTATCCGCATGTGCAGGCGGGCAGTGAAATCAACTCTGACTATGCTGTTGATAGCCAAACGCCGCATTGCAACGGAGCGTACGGTGTGGCCCCGGCAATTGCGCGCACCAGGACGGTGCGGCAAATCCCTTCGGATTATGCAACTGTTTGATTATCAAGTGTTTATGCCGCTGGCACGGGCCTTGCGAAGGTTCTTGCGTCCGGGTGACAAGGAGTACGGCATGATCCGCACTTATTACGATGAAATGTACGATGGGGCAGGGCAGGTTCGCCCCCATTATCGCGAGTTCGCCCGTTGGTTGGCCGACACCCCTGCCGAACTGCTGGCCCAGCGCCGGCGTGAAGCCGATTTGCTGTTCCACCGCGCCGGCATCACCTTCACCCTCTACGGGGACGAACAAGGCACCGAGCGCCTGATCCCCTTCGATACCATCCCCCGCAGCATTCCGGCGAGTGAATGGCGGGTTGTCGAACGCGGTTGCATCCAGCGGGTCAAGGCGCTGAACCTGTTTCTCACCGACCTGTACCACGACCAACGCATCATCAAGGCCGGCATCATCCCCGCCGAGCAGGTATTGGCCAACGAGCAATACCAACTGGCAATGCAGGGCCTGGATTTGCACCGCGATATCTATTCGCACATCTCCGGGGTGGACCTCGTACGCGATGGCGACGGCACGTACTACGTGCTCGAAGACAACCTGCGTACGCCCAGCGGTGTCAGCTACATGCTCGAAGACCGCAAGATGATGATGCGTCTGTTCCCCGAGTTGTTCGCGGCCCAGCGCATCGCGCCCATCGACCATTACCCCAACCTGCTGCTCGACACCCTCAAAAGCGCCAGCCCCCTGGATAACCCCAGTGTGGTGGTACTGACGCCCGGGCGTTTCAACAGCGCGTTCTTCGAACATGCCTTCCTGGCTCGGGAAATGGGTGTGGAGTTGGTGGAAGGCGCGGATTTGTTCGTGCGCGATGACCGTGTGTTCATGCGCACCACCGATGGACCCAAGGCTGTCGATGTGATCTACCGTCGCCTCGATGATGCATTTCTAGATCCCTTGGCATTCAACCCCGACTCGATGCTTGGTGTACCCGGCCTGCTCGCCGCCTACCGTTGCGGCAATGTGGTGCTGGCCAACGCCATTGGCACCGGAGTCGCGGACGACAAATCGGTTTACCCGTTCGTCACCGAGATGATCCGCTTCTACCTCGATGAAGAGCCGATCCTGCAGAACGTTCCGACTTTTCAATGCCGTAAGCCTGACGAGTTGTCCCACGTGCTGGCCAACCTGCCCGACCTGGTGGTCAAGGAAACCCAGGGCTCCGGTGGTTACGGCATGCTGGTTGGCCCGGCGTCTACAACCGCAGAAATCGAAGCGTTCCGGGCGCGTATCAAGGCCAAGCCACACGCCTATATCGCGCAGCCGACCCTGTGCTTGTCCACCTGCCCGACCTTTGTCGAAAACGGCATCGCCCCGCGCCATATCGACCTGCGCCCCTTCGTGTTGTCCGGCAAGGACACCCGCGTGGTGCCGGGTGGCCTGACGCGTGTGGCGCTGCGCGAAGGCTCGCTGGTGGTCAACTCGTCCCAGGGCGGCGGAACCAAAGACACCTGGGTGGTCGAGGACTGATGCCATGTTGAGTAGAACTGCCTCGGATTTGTACTGGATGTCGCGCTACCTGGAGCGTGCCGAAAACCTCGCGCGCATGCTCGATGTCAGCTATTCGCTATCGCTGATGCCCCAGGACGGGCGCGGCGATGGCCTGCATGAATTAGCCATGCCGCTGTTGATCACCGGCACTCTGGACGATTACCACGAGCGCCATGGCCCACTGCACGCTGAACGCTTGCTGCATTTTTTTGCCCTGGACGCGGCCAACCCGGCGAGCATCTACAGCTGTCTGGGCGCGGCGCGGGCCAGCGCCCATGCGGTACGTGGGCGGATCACCGCCGACATGTGGGAAAACATCAACGCCACCTGGCTGGACATTCGCGATATCGCCCAGCAGGGGCTCAGCCATTACGGCATGAGCCGGTTTTGTGAGTGGGTCAAGGAGCGTTCCCATCTGTTTCGGGGCGCCACGTACGGCACCATCATGCGCAACGATGCCTTCCGCTTTATCCGCCTGGGCACCTTTATCGAGCGCGCCGATAACACCTTGCGCCTGCTGGATGCCCGCTATGAAATGGCCGGCGAACAGGCGGCTGCGGTCAGCGATGGTACGGCTCACGCGTATTACCAATGGAGTGCGTTGCTGCGCGCCCTGTCGTCGTTCGAGGCGTACACCGAGATTTATCGCGATGCGCCAGGCGCTCGGCAAGTGGCCGAGCTGCTGCTGTTACGCGCGGATGTGCCGCGTTCGCTGCGTGCTTGCAGCGAAGAGATCGACCAGATCCTCGCGAGCCTGCCAGGCCTCAATGGTCGCCCGGCCCAGCGCCTGGCCGCCGAGATGGATGCGCGCCTGCGCTTTACCGCCATCGACGAAATCCTCGAGGAAGGCCTGCATGCCTGGCTGACCGACTTTATCCCCTTGGTCCGCCAGTTGGGCGACGCCATCTACAGTTCCTACCTGGAGGCGGCATGAGACTCTCCATCAGCCACGACACCACCTACCACTACGAAGACCAGGTGCGCGCCAGCATCCAGTACCTGCGCCTGACCCCCCATGACAGCGAGCGCCAGCACGTGCTGAGCTGGCAACTCGACCTGCCGCGCCCGGTGCGGGCGCAGGTGGACCCGTTCGGCAACATCCTGCATGTGCTCACCCTGGACGAGCCCCATGACGCCATCATCATTGGCGCCCGGGGCGTGGTGGAGATCGATGAATTACGCGAGGCCGAACACGAAAGCCAGTCTGCCTTTCCGTTCCTGCGCTCCACGCGCCTCACCGAGCCCGACGACGCCCTGCGCGGGTTTGCCGAGCAAAACTGCCATCAGCGTCGCGACCGCACGGCGCTTATCGACTTGATGCAGGCGCTCAACCACACCATGGTCTACACCCCCGGCGCGACCGACGTCGATACCTGCGCCGCCCAAGCGTTCGCAGGGGGCGCTGGGGTGTGCCAGGACCATACCCATGCGTTCCTGGCCTGCGCACGCAGCCTGGGGATCCCGGCGCGGTATGTGTCGGGGTATTTGTACACCGAAGACAGCGCGCACCTGGCCAGCCATGCCTGGGCCGAAGCCTGGCTGGATGACGCCTGGTACAGCTTTGACGTGACCAACCAACTGGCGCGGCCGGAGCGGCACTTGAAGCTGGCCATCGGCCTGGACTACCTCGACGCCTGCCCGGTACGCGGCATGCGCCGTGGCGGTGGGCATGAGCAGATGCATGCCAAGGTATTTGTGGCGCCGCAGCAATGATCGATAACTGATAACTGTAGGAGCGAGCAAGCTCGCTCCTACAATTTGCGGCCCGCCATATGCCGCAGATACCCCACCAGCAAATCCAACTCATTGTCTGGCAATACACTGGCTGTAAACGCCGGCATCTTCGCCTGTGGCCAATGCCTCAGGCTTTGCGGGTCGCGGATGTAACGCTTGAGAAAATCGCCGCTGAAATACTCGGTGGGGTTGTAGGGCACATTCAGGTCCGGCCCCATCTGGGCATCACCGCCGCCATTGAGGCGATGGCACGCCAGGCAGTTCTTCTGGAACAACGCGAAGCCTTGGTTGATCGGGTCGTTCGCCGCCAGCTTCGGGTCGGGCAATAACGCCGGGAAACGCTCGCCAACCGTCTGCAACTGTTTGAACCTGGAGACCTGGAACGGCCACTGTTCCGGGCTGATATGCCCAGCTTGAGGGTTGGTCCAGACCAGATAGAACGGTCCGGCGCTGGGCTTGCCCTGTGCCAGCGGTGGCCATGGATGGGCCGGGTCTTCCACGGCCAGCCAGGCGCGGGCGCCGTTTTTTTCCAGCAACGGCGCGGCGGCAAGTTCGGCGGCAAAACCATCAAGGGCAACGGCTTGCAGGTGGTTCGCAGATTTAAGGCCCGGCAAGAGCACCGCGAGAGGCACCGCACGATAGGTCATGTTGCGCTTGTAGGACACATCATCAACGATTTGCACCGTCTGAGCGTCGGGATGCTTGAGCAGCTCGGCGGTCTCCCAGGTTTTGTGGGTGTGGTCCAACTCGATGGTCAACTGTGCCGCCGCCGCAGGCAGGCTCAGCAGCAGGGCAAAAAGGGCGAGGATCGGTTTCAAGGCACAGGCCCGTTGCGAGAGAGTGAGGGCGCACACGATAACGGAAAACGGCAGGTAAAAAGACAGCCCCTGCAACAGGAGCGCTAAGCGCAATGTCCTGGCAGGTGCTGCCAAAAGCTGCAGGCCTGGTGCGGTGTGTGCACGGAAGCTGGGAGTGTCACCCAATAACCTTGGTTAAATTGGGCAAGATCAGAATCAAGGTGGTGGCGAACAGGATAAGTCCCGCCTGACGTACTTTCGATTGTTTGAACATGGCTGACTGCCTTTTCTTTTGTTGTTATTCCTGAGCGTCAAATGCGTGCCGTTGAAGTCAGTATCGCGAGGTGACGTTGCACTTTTCTTACAGCTGCTCCAGCAAAACCCGGCAGCAGCGTCTTACAGATTCAACCTTAGAGCGCCCGTTCTTTCTGGCTTAGACTCATTTCATATCAGCTAAGAAGTATTTGCGCTAAAAACGGCATGAGGCTTATTGCCATCTTGGCGCCAGCCCTAGGGCTAGACAGCTAAAACGATTAATCAGGCATTTCCCGTAGGTACCTACCGTTCGTCCGAGCGAGGGGGTCAAAAGCAATGAGCGCATCCGTCATTGAAACCGTGTCAATCGGGCCTAAGGTAGGGGCACACACCCATAGCGGTTCGAGGATGTCATGACCCAAGCTTTGATCTTTGATGCGATACGCACGCCCCGGGGAAAAGGCAAGGCCGACGGTGCCCTGCACAGCGTCAAGCCGGTAAACCTGGTGGCCGGCTTGCTCACGGCGCTGGCGCAGCGCAGCGACCTCGACACCCGCCAAGTGGATGATATCGTCCTAGGCTGCGTCACCCCCGTGGGCGACCAGGGCGCCGATATCGCCAAGACCGCCGCGCTGGTGGCCGACTGGGATGTCAGTGTTGCCGGTGTGCAGGTCAATCGTTTCTGCGCTTCAGGCCTGGAAGCGGTGAACCTGGGGGCGATGAAGGTGCGCTCCGGCTTCGACGACCTGGTGGTTGTCGGCGGCGTCGAATCCATGTCCCGCGTGCCCATGGGCAGCGATGGCGGCGCCTGGGTGCTCGACCCGCAAACCAATATGCACAGCCACTTCACGCCCCAAGGCATTGGTGCCGACCTGATCGCCACCCTGGAAGGCTTCACGCGCCAGGATGTTGACACCTTTGCCCTACAGTCCCAGCAGAAAGCCGCCAGGGCGCGGGCAGACGGTTCCTTCAATAAGTCGCTAATCGCGGTGCACGACCAGAACGGCATCGTGCTGCTGGATCATGACGAATTTATCCGCGGCGACTCAACCCTCGAGGGCTTGGGCAAGCTCAAGCCGAGCTTCGAAATGATGGGGCAGATGGGCTTCGACGCCACCGCGTTGCGGGTCTATAGCCACGTGGAGCGCATCCACCATGTGCACACGCCGGGCAACAGTTCCGGCATTGTGGATGGCGCCGCGCTGATGCTGATCGGTTCCGAGGCCAAAGGCCGTGAACTGGGCCTGCAACCGCGGGCGCGTATTGTCGCCACGGCGGTGACCAGTACCGACCCGACCATCATGCTCACCGGCCCCGCGCCGGCCACTCGCAAAGCACTGGCCAAAGCCGGCCTGCGGGTTGAAGACATCGACCTGTTCGAAGTCAACGAAGCCTTTGCTTCGGTCGTGCTCAAGTTCATCAAGGACATGGGCATCGACGCCGCACGGGTCAATGTCAACGGCGGCTCCATCGCCATGGGCCACCCCTTGGGCGCCACCGGCTGCGCGATTCTCGGCACCTTGCTCGACGAGCTCGAGGTGCGCCAGCAACGCTACGGCCTGGCCACCTTGTGTGTCGGCGGTGGCATGGGGATCGCCACCATTATCGAACGCCTCTGAGCCTAAGGAATTTGTCATGACCGATGCCATTCGTTACGAAAAAGGCCAGGACCAGATCGTGGTACTGACCCTGGACATGCCCGGCCAGAGCGCCAACACCATGAACGCCGCCTACCGCGAAGCCATGGCGGCTACCCTCGCGCGCCTGGAAGCGGAAAAGGACGAGATCGCCGGAGTGGTGATCACCTCGGCCAAGAAAACCTTTTTTGCCGGGGGCGACCTCAATGAGCTGATCAAGGTCGATAAAGCCCAGGCCAAGGCGTTCTACGACAGTGTCTTGGTATTGAAAGCGCAATTGCGCCGCCTGGAAACCCTCGGCAAACCGGTGGTCGCCGCGATCAATGGCGCGGCCCTGGGCGGTGGTTGGGAAATTTGCCTGGCCTGCCATCACCGGGTCGCGCTGGACGACAAGTCCGTGCAACTGGGTTTGCCGGAAGTCACCCTCGGCCTGTTGCCCGGGGGCGGCGGCGTGGTGCGTATGGTGCGCATGCTTGGCCTGGAAAAAGCCTTGCCGTATTTGCTCGAAGGCAAAAAGGTGCGGCCCGCCCAGGCCCTGCAAGCGGGTTTGATTGATGAGTTGGCGGCGGATCGCGAGGCATTGCTGGCCCAAGCCCGTGCCTGGATTCTGGCTAATCCGCAGGCCAGGCAACCCTGGGACACCAAGGGCTACGCGATTCCCGGCGGCACGCCGTCCCACCCTAAAGTCGCGCAGATGCTCGCCATTGCGCCGTCGATTTTGCGTAGCAAGACCCAGGGCTGCTTCCCCGCGCCGGAGAAAATCCTCTGTGCTGCAGTCGAGGGCGCCCAGGTGGACTTCGACACCGCACACCTGATCGAAACCCGTTACTTCACCGAACTGGTGACCGGGCAAGTAGCGAAGAACATGATCGGCACCTTCTGGTTCCAGCTCAATCAAATCAATGCCGGCAGCTCGCGACCGCAGGGTTTTGCGCCTTATGTAACGCGCAAAGTCGGCGTGCTTGGCGCCGGGATGATGGGCGCGGGCATCGCCTATGTCAGTGCCTGTGCGGGTATCGAGGTGGTGCTCAAAGACATCACCCTGGCCGCCGCCGAAAAAGGCAAAGCCCATTCGGCCGCATTGCTGGACAAGAAACTCAGCCGTGGGCAATTGACCGCCGAACAGCGCGAAACCACCCTGGCGCGCATTCATCCTACGCTGGATGACGCCGACCTGGCCGGCTGCGACCTGATCATCGAGGCCGTATTCGAAGACCGCGCACTCAAGGCCAAGGTTTCAGCCGCGGCGCAAAGGGTGGTGGGGACCGACGCGGTGATCGCCTCCAACACCTCCACCTTGCCCATCAGCGGCCTGGCCGCGGCGGTGCCCGATCAAGCCAAGTTTATCGGCCTGCACTTCTTCAGCCCCGTGGACAAGATGCCCTTGGTGGAAATCATCAAGGGGGCGCGCACCAGCGACGAAACCCTGGCCCGAGGTTTTGACTTCGTACTGCAAATCAAGAAAACCCCGATTGTGGTCAACGACAGTCGCGGTTTCTTTACCTCGCGGGTATTCGGCACCTTTACCAACGAAGGCATCGCCATGCTCGGCGAAGGCGTGGCTGCGCCGATGATCGAGACCGAAGCGCGCAAGGCCGGCATGCCAGTGGGGCCGTTGGCGGTGTCCGATGAAGTGTCCCTCAGCCTGATGAGCCATATCCGACAGCAAACGGCCAAGGACCTGCAGGCCGAAGGCAAGGCTATGCCGAACCATCCGGCGACGGCGGTGATCGATCTGTTGGTGAACGAATACAAGCGCACGGGCAAGGCGGCCGGCGGTGGTTTTTACGACTATCCCGCTGGCGGCCAGAAGCACCTGTGGCCTGAGCTGAAAAACCGGTTCGAACAGCCCGGCAAGCAAATCTCCCCCCAGGATGTGCGTGACCGCTTGCTGTTTATCCAAGCCATCGAAACCGTGCGCTGTGTGGAGGAGGGCGTGTTGATGTCCACGGCGGATGCCAACGTTGGTTCAATCTTCGGCATCGGTTTTGCCGCTTGGAGTGGCGGCGCGTTGCAGTTTATCAACCAGTACGGGCTGAACGACTTCATCGCCCGCGCCCGCTACCTCGCCGAGGAGTACGGGGAGCGCTTCTCGCCGCCGGCGTTGTTGCTGGAAAAGGCCGCGCAGGGTGAAGTGTTCCGGTAATCAAAATGTAGGAGGGGAGCTTGCTTTGAAGGTGTATTTCAAGGCAGGCTCTGGGGTGTGCAATATTCCCATCGCCGTGTCAGGTATTTTTTATGTCGCTACGCGTCTGCATCCTGGAAACCGATATTCTGCGTCCCGCTTTGATCGATGAGTACCAAGGCTATGGGCAGATGTTCAAGCGCCTGTTCGCCAAGCAACCGATAGCCGCCGAGTTTGTGGTCTACAACGTGGTGCAAGGCGAGTACCCGCCGGATGACGAAGTGTTTGACGCGTACCTGATCACCGGCAGCAAGGCCGATTCCTTCGGTACCGCCCCCTGGATCCAGACGCTCAAGACCTACCTGCTCACGCGTTATGAGCGCGGCGACAAGCTGCTGGGCGTGTGCTTCGGCCATCAGTTACTCGCGCTGCTGCTGGGCGGCAAGGCCGAACGTGCCAGCCAGGGCTGGGGGATGGGCACCCACGCCTACAAACTGGATGCCAAGACGCCATGGATGAGCCCCGAGGTGCCGGAGCTGACGCTATTGATCAGCCACCAGGACCAAGTCACCACCTTGCCGGAAAACGCCACCGTGATCGCCTCCAGCGAATTCTGCCCGTTTGCCGCGTATCACATTGGCGACCAGGTGCTGTGCTTCCAGGGCCATCCGGAGTTTGTTCACGACTATTCCCGTGAGTTGCTGGAAATACTTCAGACAACCCTGGGTGAAAAGGTCTACAGCAACGGCGTGGCCAGCCTGGAGCGCGACCACCACGGCGTGACCGTGGCGGAGTGGATGATGCGCTTTGTGGCGCACCAGCCTGAAGCCAAGGCTTAAAGCCAGCCCGAACGCTTGAAGCTGGCCCATAAACCGGTACAGCCCAAGGTAATAAAACCGAGCACCCCAAAATAGCCGTAGTGCCATTGCAGCTCGGGCATGTTCTGGAAGTTCATCCCGTAAATCCCCGCCACCGCCGTGGGGAACGCCAGGATCGCCGCCCACGCGGCGAACTTGCGCTGCACCACGCTCTGGCGCGAAGCCTCCAGCAACACACCGATCTCGATGGTCTGGCTGGCAATGTCGCGCAGGGTGGTGAGGTCTTCCATCTGTCGCGTAACGTGGATTTGAACATCACGAAAATACGGGCGCATGTTCTTGTCGATAAACGGGAAGCTGAGCTTCTGCAACTCCTGGCTGATCTCCACCATCGGCGCCACGTGCCGCTTGAGCCGCAACACATCGCGGCGCAGGCCGTGGAGGTGCTGGATATCGCGCTCGTTGAGCGAACTACACAGCACGTTACGCTCCAGCTCATCAATCTCGGCGTGGATCGCCTCGCTCACCGGCTGATAGTTTTCGGTGACAAAATCCAGCAACGCATAGAGTACGAAATCTTCCCCATGCTCCAGCAACAACGGGCGCGCCTCACAACGCTGGCGCACAAAACCGTAGGACGCCGAGTGGCCGTTGCGTGCGGTGATGATGTAGCCGTTGCCGGCAAAGATATGGGTTTCGATAAACTCCAGCTTGCCGTTCTCGCGCACCGGTGAGTAGGTGACGATAAACAGCGCGTCGCCGAAGGTTTCCAGCTTCGGGCGGCTGTGTTTTTCCATGGCGTCTTCAATCGCCAGCTCGTGCAGGTTGAACTGGCGTTGCAGGTTGTTCAGTTCCTGGGCGCTGGGTTCTTCCAGGCCGATCCACACAAAGTGCCCAGGTTTGGCGGCCCAGGCCGCGCCTTCATCGAGAGTGATATCCGAGACTTTCTTACCGGCGCTGTAGACGGCAGCCGCAACAACTCTACCCATGGTGCTGATCACTTCTTATCAATAGGACAGATGTTGGGCAGCTTAGCCTGAATGGCGTTCCGTTGTTGCTCACCGATATACCCGTTCCCCTGTGGGAGCGGGCTTGCCCGCGACAATCGTCAACGATAAGGCGGCGCCATCAGATGGGACCGTCGTCGCTTATACGTTTTTCGCGAGCAAGCTCGCTCCTACAAGCTCACGGTCCATCTGTGCAATGCATTCATCCATCTGCGTCTGACACGTCAGCAGCAACTGAGGGATGTCATCCACCGTCAACCCACAGGTAGGAATCGGCGGCAACGAGCGTATCAGCACACTGCCGCTGTCCCAACGATTGAGCTTCATCTGCGTCACGTAATTGCTGACACACACCTGCACGATAGGCACACCGGCCGCAATCGCCATATGGAACGCGCCTTTCTTGAACGGCAACAACCCCTTGCCCAGGTTGCGCGTACCTTCCGGGAACACCCAGATTGACGTGTCCTCATGCTGCAAGGTATGCGTGGTCGTCAGCATCGCACGCCGGGCCTTGTGCGCATTGCCACGGTCGATCAGCACATTGCCCGCCAGCCAGAACAACTGGCCGAACAGTGGTACCCATTTCAGGCTTTTCTTGGCGATGCAGACCGTGCGGTGGGGCACTACATTGCCGAACACAAACAAATCGTAATTGGACTGATGGTTGGCGATCACCACGCAGGTACCGGGCTTGTCGCGCAGCGAGTCGACGTCGGTCTTCACGTTCAAGCCCAAGATCCGCATGGCCGGCAACGCATAGAGGCGAGCGCAGAGACGGCTGTTGTCCGGGTTGAACGGCCGGCACACACCGACCAGCACACCCAGCACGCCAGCGATCATAAAATGCAGGCTCATCAACAACATACGCAACAGAAAAAGCATCGACACGGCCCATCGGGACAAAAGGTGGCGCAGTGTACGGATGTGCACTGTATTCGGCAATTGCCCCTACAGACGTAGGAGATAGCCGATGTTTAAGCGCATGTTTCCACATGGGCCGATAACGGCTAGCTAGAGCGGCTACGGACGTTTCACATTTATAGGTAAGAAAAAGCCCGACTCAAGGTCGGGCTCTGGTGCAGCAGGGGTAGGGCTTAGCTCAGGCTATGGCCCTGATCCTGGATGATTGCATCGTCCAGGGCTTCAAGCAGTGCGCGGCGCACTTTTAGCTTGGTGTGCTTGTGGGCGTTCATATTGATCTTCTTCAGCTGCCGCGCTGCTTCCAGTGCTGCAGCGTGCAGTTCTTCGGGTGCCACCACCTTGTCGAGGAAACCGGCGTGCAGGGCGCCTTGCGGATCAAACATCTCGGCATTGATCACCGAACGCTGAAACGCCGACTTACGCAGGCGATCCCGCGCCAACTCGATACCGGCGTGGTGCATGGTCATGCCAATCGCCACTTCATTCAGGCCAATGCTGAACGGGCCTTCGACGCCAATCCGATAATCGGCCGACAACAACAGGAACGCGCCCTTGGCCACCGCATGGCCAGGGCAGGCCACGATCACTGGGAACGGATGCGCCAACATCCGCCGCGCCAGGGTCGAACCCGAGGTCACCAGGCTGATTGCCTCTTTAGGGCCGGCCGTCATCACCTTCAAATCATAACCACCCGACAAAATCCCCGGCGTGCCCGTGATGATCACCACCGCCCGATCCTTCTCGGCCTGATCCAGCGCCGCATTAAACTCACTGACCACCGCCGGAGAAATGGCATTCACCTTGCCGTTGCTCAGGGTCAGGGTCGCGATACCGTCTTCGAAGTGGTAGGCAATCAACTCACTCATGACGCGATTCCTTGTAGGGCTTGTTATAGAGATAGATGCGCAGACGTTACTCACCACGCCCGTGCGGGTAAAGCGCCGTGACTGACTACCCAGTCAGGCTTTTCCTGCATCCCCAAGCGTAGACGCCCCGGAGCAGGGCACAGCAAGCACTCCAGACGCGTGCCGCCGATGCCTGAGAATGGCACAATCACCACCCCTTGCCGGACGGTGAATGGCATAACGGTCTAACCGCATGAAAATTCTGAAAAAAACCTTTGCCATCAGAAAGGCTTTCGAATACATTAGCGCGCCTCGACAGACTGAACTGGTTTGACGAGATACGGTGAAGTGTCCGAGTGGCTTAAGGAGCACGCCTGGAAAGTGTGTATACAAGAAATTGTATCGAGAGTTCGAATCTCTCCTTCACCGCCAAATTCGATGTAAACAAAACCCCTGGTTTCGAAAGAAACCAGGGGTTTTGTGATTTCTGGGGTTTGAAAAGTACAACTTCTATCAGCTCAGTTGTCTGGCCTTTCAGTCTGCCGCCCTATGACGTCACACCCTATGCCTAAGCCCGACCTCAATGCCTATGCCGATGATGCACATCCGGAAAGTGCGCATGGCTATGCCTCATCACTCCATGTGCATGCACATGGCTATGAGGCACCTTCGAGTCCCACTCAAACCCATGCTCATGCTGATGATGCTCATCATGCACATGCCAATGCCCATGTTCCGTTGCCTCATGCACATGCTCATGGGCATGCCGCTCCGTCAGGTGCAGCCACACGCCTACGGCCATCAGCGCCGAGGCAATCCAGAAGGCCGCGGTCACCGACTCGTCAAATACCAGCAACGCCACTGCGGCACCGAGAAAGGGTGCCGTGGAGAAGTAAGCGCCGGTGCGCGCGCTGCCCAGCCCGCGGAGGGCCAGCACGAACATCACCAGGCTGATGCCATAGCCGAGGAAACCTACCAGTAGAATCGGCGCCAATTGCGCCATGCCGGGAATCTGCGCCCCGAGGTAAAGTGCCAGGCTGCAATTGACCAGCCCCGCAATCAAGCCTTTGGCACCTGCGATAAACAATGCGTCAGACGCGGACACTTTGCGCGTGAGGTTGTTATCGATCCCCCAGCACAAACACGCCAGCGCAACGGCAAGCGGTCCGGACCAGTCCTGGCGGCTGCCGTCGGCACCGGACCCTGACAACACCACGCCGCCCAGCACAATGGCGAGCATGCCGAGGACGATGCGTCGGTCGGCGTTTTCGCGGAACACGACCCAGGCGATCACGGCGGTCAGTACCGACTCAAGGTTGAGCATTAGCGAGGCGCTGGCGCTGGTGGTGCGGGTCAGACCGAACATCAATGCAACGGGGCCGAGGATGCCGCCGAAGGCGATGGCGCCGAGTAGCCAGGGCCATTCCGATGGGGTTAGCCCGGTAGGTTTCCAGCCGCGATCACGGATCAAGCGCACACCGGCAAGGCCGATGCCGCTGCCGAGGTAGAGCAGGCCGGCGAGCAGGATGGGCGAGAGGCTCAGGCCAAGGCTTTTGGCCAGTGGGGTGCTGGCGCCGAACAGGGCGGCGGCCGCGAGGGCGTAAATGATGCTGAGGTTCATGGGCCATCCTCGAAAGTCAGGCCCATGATACGTCGCTTACCGGGGTCAGCGCCCTGGCAATTTCGTACTTTATTGCGCGGTTTTCAGCTTGATCACATCACCGGATATTTTGGTGGTGTAGCCGTTCAATACCCAGGCCCAGAACCACTTCTCTTGCACTTGCGTGTTGATCAACGCGTCGCCGCCCTTGGCCTTGATGGCTGCATCCTGGGCGCGCACGAAGCGGTTGTTCTGGCCTATCGGGATGACGCCCAGCAGCATGATGCCGGTGGCGCTGGCTTCGCTGTGGCCCAGCACGGTGTATTGGCTGGCGTCGTATTGCTGGGTTTTCATGGCGGTGCCGGTGCAGCCTGCCAGGGTGAAACCAAGTACGGCTGCTGCAACGACTTTACTGACGTATTTCACTCATAACTCCATAGGTTCAATCTCGAGATTCAATTCTCGGGGGGCGACACTCTAAGCGCTCAGTTGGCAGATTAAAATCAATCAGCGAGGCTGTGATGCAGATGACTCAGTCTGGCGCGTGCTCTGCGGTGATCCCATCACAGCCTCGCTGGGGCTCGACAGCTCCCACATTTGCTCTTCGGCGTGTCATAGATGCAACCACGACGGAATGAGGTGCGCTGATTTTTCACCAGCGCAGCTGTCTCAAGCCTGTACGTAACGGCGTACAACCCGCCCATACACCGCGAGGTTGATCACCACCACCACAGCTCCCAGCAGCAGTTGGATATTGGCAGTCAGCCCGGCGGGGTAGATCAGCGTCAGGATGTAGTGCTCGATAAACCCACCGCCATAACCATCCTGCCCGGCCAAGTGGCGAAACAGGTTTTCCCAACGGGTAAGCGGGCAGGGCAGGTGCAGCACCTCTACCGCGATGCCCCAGGCAACGGCGGGCAGGTGCAGCCACATTATCCGGGGCCACTTCAGGGTGAGCAGGCCGCCGAACAGCACGAACAGGATAAAGGCCAGGTGGAACAGCACGAGGCCGTCGGCGGCTAGGCGGTAGAGCATGTTTGAGCTCGATGTGAGGTGAAGGGATACGTGAATTTTTGCAGCGTGCCGTTATAGCTCCAGTTGACTGGCATTGATACCGAACGCCTTGGCTATCTTTTCTCGCGTGGTGCGGCGGGGTTTGCTGACCGCTTCCTGCTGGGCAAATGCCGATTGTGAAATACCCAGGCGTCTGGCGACTTCTTCCTGGGTCAAGCTCAGGTGCTCGCGCCACGCGCGAATAGGTGTTGCGCCATCCACCAGGCGGCTGACTACCGCATGGGGGATCAGGTTTGGATCGTTTTGCTGCGCCACATAGTGTTCATAGGGAATCACCACATAGGCTGGCTTGCCCTGCGTATTGTGGATGATCTGTACGGCAGTAGGTTCGCTCGTCACGTTTTTTAACCTCTTGGATACTGACGACCTGGATGCTGCCGTCCCAGTCGAAAAGGACCCGGTAATGACCTACCCGCAAGCGATAGCTGTGAGGATGGTTAACCAGCGCCTTGACGTTGATTGCATCGGGCATGTGTTCAAGAGCGGACACGGCATCGCGTACCTGTTGCTGATGATACGAATGCAACCGAAGCAATTGTTTGACGGCTTTTCGCGTCCATTGGATTGAATTCATGGGAGGTTAATAAGTCTTTTATAAGGTTTGCAATCGGTATTTTCAGATCCGCGTCAACGGGTCATGACGTTTTCCTCTCAAACCCTAGACGGCCGCCGTCAGCGCCGACGGGTAAAACTGTTGCGTGGTATGAATCAACGGTCGTGGTCCACGAAGGTTGCTTGCAGGCAATGAGGGCCGTTATTGTGCTGAATCCTTTTAGTCCTCGCCCCAAGGTTGTGTTGTGATGAATGCACCGCGTAACGCTGTCCCGATCAAGGCCGTGATTTTCGATATGGACGGGTTGTTGCTGGATACCGAAGGCATCTACACCGAAGTCACGCAGATCATTGCCGAACGCTATGGCCGTACCTACGACTGGGGCATCAAGCAGCACATCATCGGGCGGGGTGCCCAGGATTTGGCCGATTACGTGGTCAAGGCACTGGACCTGCCGATCACGCCCGCCGAGTTTCTGGAAATACGCGAACCGCTGATGAGCGAGCGCTTTCCCAAGGCCCTGGGCATGCCCGGGGCCGAGGCGTTGGTGCGGCACTTGAAGGCGCACAATATTCTGATTGCGGTGGGCACCAGTTCATCGCGTAACTCGTTTGGCCACAAGACCACCCTGCACCGTGAATGGTTTGGCCTGTTCGACACCATCGTCACCGCTGACGACCCGGAAGTCGGTGCTGCCAAGCCCGCGCCGGATATCTTCCTTACCGCTGCGCGCCGGTTGGGTGTAGCGCCTGAGGATTGTCTGGTGTTCGAAGATTCGCCGTTCGGCGTGACGGCCGCGAAGGCTGCGCACATGACCGCTATTGCGGTGCCCGATGAGGCGATGGCTGACAGCAAGTACCAGCATGCTGACCAGATTATTCGCAAGCTCGCCGACTTTGATTTGGCCGCCTACGGCTTGCCCCCCATGGCCTGACCCCGCGCGGTCAAAAATGTGGGAGCTGGCTTGCTCGCGAATGCAGGGTGTCAGTCAGTAGATTTATCAACTGACTCACCGTATTCGCGAGCAAGCCAGCTCCCACATTTGGGTTGCGGTTCTGCAAAAATCAGGCGCTGAAACCACCATCGATGGTCAGGCTGGCGCCCGTGATATAGCCGGCTTCCGGCCCGGCCAGATAGGCCACAAAACTGGCAATCTCCTCCACATGCCCATACCGACCTACCGCCATTAACCCGATCAGACTTTCGGCAAAATCACTGTTCGCCGGGTTCATATCGGTGTCCACCGGCCCAGGCTGCACGTTGTTGATGGTGATGCCCCGTGGCCCCAGGTCCCGCGCCAATCCCTTGGTCAACCCCACCAGCGCCGCCTTGCTCATGGCGTAGGGCCCGCCACCGCCAAAGGGCATGCGTTCGGCGTTGGTGCTGCCGATATTGATCACGCGGCCACCTTCGCCCATATGCTTGGCGGCTTCCTGGGTGGCGATAAACACGCTGCGTACGTTGATCGCCAAGGTCTGGTCGAAGTCTTCCAGCTTGAATTCTTCCAGCGGCGCGATGGCCAGCACGCCAGCGTTATTTACCAGGATATCCAGGCGTCCAAACGCCTCGACCGTGGCGTTGACCGCAGCGCGAATCGCCGTGGCATCGGCGCTGTCGGCGTGAATCGCCAGAGCCTGACCCCCTGCGCTGATCACCTCGTTCTGCAGTGTTTCAGCCTTGGCGGCCGAGCTGACGTAGGTAAAGGCAACCGCTGCCCCCTGGGCGGCGAGGCGCTTGACGATGGCGGCGCCGATGCCGCGGGAACCGCCTTGAATCAAGGCGACTTTGCCGGTGAGGTTGTGTGTGGTCATGTCGATCTCCGAGGTAGTTGATGGAGCGAGTATCGGCCTCACCCGCGCAGCTCGGTAGCCCGTGGTTGCTATAGTCTGTGTAAACCAAAAGTTTAGAGTGGGGCGATATGGAAAGCTTTGGCAGTATCGAATGCTTTGTGCGCAGCGCCGAGGGTGGCAGCTTTGCCGAGGCTGCTCGGCACCTGAGCCTGACCCCGGCTGCGGTGGGTAAAAGCGTTGCCAAGTTGGAGGCGCGCCTCGGTGTGCGGCTGTTTCAGCGCAGCACTCGGCGTCTGGCGCTGACCGAAGCCGGCAAGATGTTCCTGGCGGAAGTCAGCGGCAGCCTCACCACCATCCAAAATGCGGTCGCCAACCTGGCCAGTGCCGAAGGGCGGCCGGTGGGCACGCTCAAGGTCAGCATGGGGCCAGTGTTCGGTAACCGGTACGTGGTGCCGTTGCTGGGCGAATTTATGCGGCGTTGTCCGGATATCAGCCCGGACTGGCATTTCGATAACCGCCAGGTCGAGCTGATCGGGCAAGGCTTCGATGCGGCCATTGGCGGCGGGTTTGAGCTGCCCCAAGGCGTGGTGGCGCGCAAGTTGACCCCGGCGCACCGGGTGCTGGTGGCGTCGCCGGATTACCTGGCGCGGCGCTTGCCGGTACGGGCGCCCGACGACCTGTCGCACTGCCTTGGCATCTTGATTCGCTCGCCGCAGACAGGCCGGGTGCGTTCATGGCAACTGACCCATCGTGAGCGCGAGCACAGCCCTCTAGTGCTGAAACCAGCGATGACCATGAGCGACTCCGAAGCCGCTTGCTGCGCCAGTGCCCAGGGCCTTGGCATCGCGCTGGTGAGCATGCCGATGGCGGTGCCGTTCCTGGACAGCGGTGCGTTGGTGCGAGTGTTACCCGATTGGTATGTGGACGACGGCAATATTTCCATCTACTACGCCGAGCATAAATTGCTGCCGGGCAAGACGCGGGCGTTTGTGGATTTCATTATTGAGCAGTTTGCCGAGCAGAAACTGGCTCAACGGTTCAGTGCTATCTGAGCACGGCTTTACATCGAGTCGTGGCCGTCGCGGGCAAGCCCGGCTCCCACAGTGATCGCAATCCAATGTGGGAGCCGGGCTTGCCCGCGATGCAGGCGCATCGGTCTACCGTCCGAACTTGCCCGGCCAGCCGATGACCTTCTTCGGCCTCGGTGTCGCATAAGTCCTGACCTTCGAGGTCGACAACCCCAACCGCACCAACGACTCGGCCACCATCACCGCCGCCGTCACCCCGTCCACCACCGGCACCCCGGTGCGCTGGCGAATCTGCTCGTCCAGCCCGGCCATGCCGCCGCAGCCCAGGCAGATCACTTCGGCCTTGTCGTCGCGGATGGCCAGTTCCGCCTGGTGCACGATGGCCTCCATGGCTGCCAACGGGTCTTCTTCCAGCTCCAGCACCGCCATGCCGCTGGCGCGCACCGAAGCGCAACGCTGGTAGAGGCCGGCGAGTTTCAGCCGGTCTTCAATCAGCGGCACCGTGCGGTCCAAGGTGGTCACCACCGAGTAGGCGTGCCCCAGGAACATCGCGGTGCTGGCCGCCGCTTCGGTGATATCCACCACCGGTACATTGAGCAGTTCCTGCAAGCCTTCACGGCCATGTTCGCCATAGCCGGCCTGGATCACCGCATCAAAGGGCTGGTCGTAGGCCATTACCCGATCCATCACGGCGATGGCTGCCAGATAACTTTCAAAGTTGCCTTCCACCGATTCTGCGCCGAAGTACGGGGTGAGCCCGACAATCTCGGTGCCCGGTGAAGCCACGGCCCGTGCTTGCTGGGCGATGGTGTCGGTGATGGATTCGGTGGTGTTGACGTTGACCACGAGGATACGCATGGAAAGTCCTTGTTTAATGACTGACGTTATCGACGGCGATGCTTTCGCCGCTGACATCGGCGTAGTGCGGCTGACGCTTGGCAATCAGCAGGTACAGCAACCCGGCAATGCCGGCGCCAAACAACCAGGAAAACGGCGAGACGCTGGCAAACCCCGGCAGCAGCGCCAGTAAGATGGCGATCACCGCCGCAGGAATAAACGCCGCCACGGCGCGCATATTCACGCCTCGGCTGTAGTAATAAATGCCTTGGGGGTCTTCGCTGTACAGCTGCGGTACATCCACCTGGCTTTTACGGATCAGCCAGTAATCGACCATGATCACGCCGTACAACGGCCCCAGCAGCGCGCCGAGGCCAGAGAGGAAGTACACGATCACCAGTGGGCTGTTATAGAGGTTCCACGGCAGGATCAGCACGGCAACGAAGGCGCTGATCAGCCCGGCGCGCCGGAAGTTCAGGTACTTGGGCGCCAGGTTGCTCAGTACAAAGGCCGGGGCGACGAAGTTGGCCATGATGTTCACCGCCACGGTGACGATCAGGAAGGCCAGGCAGCCGAGCACGAGAAAGAAGGTGTTGGGGATCGCCGCGATGATTTCGGTCGGGCTTTCGATCACCCGGCCATTGAGTTGGAACTGTCCGCCGCACAGCAGCACGGTAATCGCGGCGAACACCAGGATATTGACCGGCAGCCCCCAGAAGTTCCCGACCTGGATGGTCTTGCGGCACGGCGAAGAGCGGGCGAAGTCGCAGAAATTGAGGATCAGGGTGCCGTAGATGGCCAGCCACAGCGCGCCGCCGGCAAAGATATTGCGCCACATCTCGCCGCCACTCAGGGGCTCGCGGATCGACCAGGCAATCTGCCCGTTCGCCTGGAAGTACATCCAGCCGGCCAGTGCGGCCACGGTCAGCAGTATCACCGGCCCGGCGAAGCCTTCATAGCGACGTACCATTTCCATGCCGTAGGCGAGGATCACCAACTGCACCAGCCAAATCGCCACAAAGCACGCCCAACCCAGGGTCGACAGGCCGAGAATCGAGTCGTGGTCATAATCGGCAAACCCTGGGTGAATGGCCGTCAGCAGCACGCGGAAAACTACCGAGGCCAGGTAGGTCTGGATCCCAAACCAGGCAATCGCAATCACCGCTCGGATCAAGGCTGGAATCTGCGCACCGTGAATGCCGAAACTGATGCGGCTGATAACCGGAAACGGCACACCGGTCTTCTGCCCCATATACCCCGAGAGGTTCATGAAGAAGTACACCAGTGCTGCGCCGATCCCCAGAGACAACAATATTTGCCAGCCGCCCAAACCCAATGCGTATAAACCGATGGCAAATGAATAGTTGGCGATGTTGTGCACGTCATTGGTCCACAACGCAAAAATGCTGTAGCGCCCCCAGCGTCTGCCCTCGATTTTGGTGGGGGCCAGGTCCTTGTTGTGCAGGCGTGGGCTGAGTACCAGCGGGCCGGGGCATGCAGCCTTGGGGTGGAGGGTAGAGGAGGGCAGATCCAGCGCGATATTGCTCGAAAGACTTGTACGCATTCGGCAGGCTCCAGCACATCCGCGGCAAAGCGGCGGACGGCAAAGTGTATGTAGGTTTTGTATTGATTGTATACAAAGCGTACTTCTGCCTAAGCCATATGCGTGCCAATTCTGGATATATGAAAAGCTTGGATAATTTCGTTTTTATATAGGTTGCGAATAACTTACTGAATTACAAACGTTATAAATTGACCGTTTGAACAGGTATTTATTTGTTTGTTAATTGCAGGGCTATTTATAGACAGCGCCATTGGCGCAGGGAGATGTTACGTTTTGGTGCGTTGTACATTAAGTTGCACATAAAAATGGCACTTATGGTTACAAGGTTGTGTACAAGATTTATCCCGCCCAAAAGCAGATATCGCATTCTGTAGGAGCGAGCTTGCTCGCTCCTACAGTGGCGGTGGCATCAGAGGCTCAAGCCTTGCTGATGATATTCCCCGCATGCAGTCCGCATTCTTTCTGCGTGGCTTCTTCCCACCACCAGCGGCCTTCGCGCTCATGCTGGTTCGGCAATACCGGGCGGGTGCAGGGCTCGCAGCCGATGCTGATAAACCCACGCTCATGCAGGCTGTTGTAAGGCAACTCCAACATGCGGATATAACCCCACACCTCTTCGCTGGTCATCTGCGCCAGCGGGTTGAACTTGTACAGGGTACGTTCCGGGGTGGAGAACGCCGTGTCGATTTCCAGCGCCGCCACCTGGCTGCGGGTGCCGGGGCTCTGGTCGCGGCGCTGGCCGGTGGCCCAGGCGCTGACACCTGCGAGTTTGCGGCGCAGCGGTTCGATCTTGCGGATGCCGCAGCATTCGCCATGGCCGTCCTTATAGAAGCTGAACAGGCCTTTCTCTTTGACGAAGGGCTCCAGCTTGCTCGGGTCTGGCGAGATCAGCTCGATGTCGATCTTGTAGAACTCACGCACCTGCTCGATAAACCGGTAGGTCTCCGGATGCAAGCGGCCGGTGTCGAGGCTGAACACTTTGACGTTCTTGTTCAGCTTCCAGGCCATGTCCACCAGCACCACATCCTCGGCACCGCTGAAGGAAATCCACAGGTCATCACCGAACTGGCTGAACGCCAGCTTGAGAATGTCCTGGGCAGACTTGTTGGCATAAGTCGCGGCGAGTTCAACGACGTCGAAGGCTTGGTTCATCAGGACGGTTCCTACAGGTCAGTGGCGCTGAGCGCTCTCTAGGAGGGCGATGGTATCAAAAACTGTCCCGCGTTGCGGCGGCGGGCTTGAGTCGCTAGAGTTCGGCAGTCCTTTTGCTCGCTCAACTAACAACATCTAACAGGAGTGTCGTGTGGAAATTGCCTGCCTTGACCTGGAAGGGGTACTGGTTCCGGAAATCTGGATCGCCTTTGCCGAGAAAACCGGCATTGAGTCCCTGCGGGCCACCACCCGTGACATCCCCGACTACGACGTGCTGATGCAACAGCGCCTGCGCATCCTCGACGAGCATGGGCTCAAGCTGGCCGATATCCAGGCCGTTATCGCCACGCTCAAGCCGCTGGACGGCGCCATTGAGTTCGTCAATTGGCTGCGCGAGCGCTTCCAGGTGGTGATCCTGTCCGACACCTTCTATGAGTTCTCCCAGCCGCTGATGCGTCAGCTGGGTTTCCCGACCTTGCTTTGCCACCGCTTGATCACCGATGAAAACGATCGGGTGGTGAGCTACCAACTGCGCCAGAAAGACCCCAAGCGCCAATCGGTGCTGGCATTCAAGACCCTCTACTACCGCGTGATCGCTGCCGGTGATTCCTACAACGACACCAGCATGCTGGGTGAAGCTGACCGTGGGATTCTGTTCCATGCGCCGGACAATGTGATTCGCGAATTCCCGCAGTTCCCGGCGGTGCATACGTTTGAAGACCTGAAGAAAGAGTTTATCAAGGCGTCGAATCGGCAGTTGAGCCTGTAAGTTATGCGGCGCGGCTGATTGCCCCATCGCAGGCAAGCCAGCTCCCACCTTTGACCATGTAACGTCAAACGACGCGGTCAACTATGGGAGTCGGGCTTGCCTGCGATGGCGTCGGCGCCGTCACGCCTTACCCTCGGCCAGCAAGCGCTCATAAGGAATACGCAAGCCTTCATGCAGACGCTTGATCATCGACAGGCTCAGCTTGCGCTTGTGGTTCAGCACCTCTGACACCCGCCCACTGGTGCCGATAAACGGCTCCAGATCGCGTGCGGTCATGCCCAATTGCTCCATGCGAAACTTGATAGCCTCTACCGGATCCGAAGGGGGCATGGGGTAATGCTCGGCTTCGTACTTCTCGATGAGGACTGCCAGGATTTCCAGCTCATCACCTTCAGGCGAGCCGGGTGGTGCTCCCCATATCTGCTCGACTCGTACGAGTGCCGCAGTCAGGTCTTCCTGGGAGTGAATAGGTTTGATGTTCATCACGCAGTCTCCGCGTTGATCTGGTCGTACTGAGCGTGGGTCCCCACGAACCGTATAAACCCTAGTTGTCGCTGGTAGTCGATCGTCATGATCACTCGATACTTGTTGCCGCCAACGTTGAACACGACCCTGCCACCCTTAAGAATGCTCGCTGTTCTGAGTTCGGCCTTGAGTGCTTGCGGTGTTGGATAATTGGCCTTTTCCATGTGCCGATACAACTCGACCAGCGGTGTTCTGGCGTCGCTATAAGCTGAATGGCTTTCCCAGAATATTCGTAGGGTAGATAGAGCGATTATCCGCATCGCTTCAACCTCCCGTTTTGGGAGATCATAGGTGCGATTGCGTGGATAGGCAATCTCGGAAATATTTCCAGACGAGGAGGTAGTCGCTTCATGTGATCCTTCACAGGTGGCGGGTGGACGGTCGTTCCGGACGCTATCTGCAAGCGTCTATCCCGTCCACAGCGGTTCTGATTCAGGCTTTTTCTATCGCATGGCGTTCTACTCGAACGCTAGGAAGGGGCTGTGCCCTACAGATTTTCCAACGTTTGTAACAACACACGCACCTTCGTCAGCGACTCCTGATACTCCGCCTGCCACTGCGAATCCGCCACAATCCCGCCGCCACCCCAGCAACACACCTGCCCATCCTTGACCAGCAAGCTGCGAATCGCGATGGAGCTGTCCATCTCGCCGCGCACGTCCAGGTACACCAGCGAGCCGCAATACAACCCGCGGCGGGTGGGCTCCAGCTCATCGATGATCTGCATGGCGCGAATCTTTGGCGCGCCGGTAATGGAGCCGCCAGGGAAGCTGCCGGCGATCAGGTCGAGGGCGTCTTTGTCGTCGGCCAATATGCCAGTGACACTGCTCACCAGGTGGTGCACGTTGGGGTAGCTTTCCAGGCTGAACAGCTCCGGCACTTTCACTGAGCCGATTCGGCAACTGCGGCCGAGGTCGTTGCGCAGCAGGTCAACGATCATCAGGTTTTCTGCGCGGTCCTTGGGGCTGGCGAGCAGCTCAGCGGCGTTGGCAGCGTCCTCTTCCGGTGTTAAACCGCGAGGCCGTGTGCCCTTGATCGGGCGGGTTTCGACCTGGCCTTCGCTGATGCGCACGAAGCGCTCCGGCGACAGGCTCAGCACCGCGCCGTCATCGGGCAAACTCTGGAACCCGGAAAACGGCGTCGGGCAGGCTTCGCGCAGCGCGCAGTAGGCTGCCCATGGATCGCCGATGTACGGCGCACGAAAGCGTTGGGCAAAGTTGACCTGGTAGCAGTCGCCGGCCTGGATGTAATCCTGGATACGCAGGATGGCCTGCTGGTACGCATCCACGCTGAGGTCCGGCGCCATGGTGCCCTGGAGCTTGAAGGTGGTGGGGGTGTCACCTGTTGCATGACTGAACAGGGCGATCAGACGTTGCCGCTCGCTATCGGCCAGCACTGGGTGAAACACCAGTTGGCTGGTGCGCGCCAGGTGATCGCTGACCAGTGCCCAGGCATACAGCCCCAGGCGCGCATCCGGCAGATGCAGGTCGTCCACGGCCAGGCGCGAGACCTGTTCCAAGTGCCGGCCGAAGTCATAGCTCAAGTAACCGATCAAACCGCCGGCAAATGGCAATTCAACGCCAGCAGGCAGGGCCGCCTCACCCAACTGCGCCAGGTTCTCGCGCAGGCGTTGCAGGAAATCGCTGCCGCGTTCATCCGGCCCAACCGTCAAGGTCGCTTCGGGCCAGGCGCTGAGCAGGTCATAACGCCCCCGCTCGGCAGCCGGGCGGCCGCTGTCGAGCAGCACCGCGCCAGGCGCATGGCGAATAGCCGCAAAGTACTCGGCGGGGTTGGCCCGGTAGGGTAAGGGGTAAACGGAGCAGGTCGACATGCGAGGGTGAATCAGCCAGTGGCGGGGGGGAGGGGATTGTAGTCCTCTGTAGGACTTGCTCCTAGAGGGGATGTCGGTGATAGCTCGATAGAGGGTATAGCCTGAGGGGCAAATGGCTTGTCAGAAAGCTATCGCAGGCAAGCCAGCCCCCACCTATCGAGCCCGGGCTTGCCTGCGATGCGCTGCTTAGCCTTCAACCGGCGGAATATGCCCGAACATCTCCTGCACGAACTTCACCCGTTCCTCGGGGGTTTCTGTCACCCCGGCCGCCTTGAGCTCTTCAAGCCGTGCCTCCACCGCATGGGTGCGCAAAGTCAGGCCGCAATCGTTGGCAATCTGGATGTTCAGCCCAGGCCGAGCGTTCAGCTCGAGGATCAATGGGCCTTTTTCCTGGTCCAGCACCATGTCCACGCCGATATAACCCAGCCCGCACAGCTCATAGCAGCCGGCGGCGAGCTTCATGAAACCGTCCCAGTTGGGCAGTTGCACGCCATCGACGGCGTTGGTGGTGTCGGGGTGCTTGGTGATGATGTTGTTCAGCCAGGTGCCGCGCAGGGTCAGGCCGGTGGCCAGGTCTACACCCACGCCGATCGCGCCCTGGTGCAGGTTGGCCTTGCCGCCGGACTGGCGGGTGGGCAAGCGCAGCATCGCCATCACCGGGTAGCCCATCAGCACGATGATGCGGATGTCCGGCACGCCTTCATAGCTGATGCTCTTGAAGATCTGGTCGGGCACCACGCGGTACTCGATCAACGCGCGGTCGCGGTGGCCGCCGAGGGAATACAGGCCGGTGAGGATGCTGGAAATCTGGTGCTCGATCTCCTCATGGCTGATGATTTTGCCGGACACCGTGCGATAGCGCCCTTCAAACCGGTCGGCCACCACCAGGATGCCGTCGCCGCCGGCACCCTGGGCGGGCTTGATCACGAAGTCGCTGCGCCCACCGATAATCTCGTCGAGCTTGTCGATCTCCTTTTCGGTGGAGATCACCCCGTACATTTCCGGCACGTGGATGCCGGCCGCCAGGGCCCGTTCCTTGGTGATGATCTTGTCATCCACGATGGGGTACAGGCTGCGCTTGTTGTACTTGAGCACGTAGTCGGCATTACGCCGGTTAATGCCCATGATCCCCCGCGCTTCCAGGGCCTTCCAGGTCTTCCAGAAGCCGAACATCAAGAGTCAGCCTTCAGGAACGCCTTGAAACGCACCAGCTCGGTGAGGCGATAGCCGCGGTAGCGACCCATGGCCAGCATGAAGCCCACCAGAATCAACAGGATCGCCGGGAAGGTGAATACGAAGTAGACCAACTCCGGCACGCTCATGATCAGGTGCGCCAGGGACGCAGCGAACAGCGTGCCAATCGCCACTTTCAGCGCATGGTTGGCGCCACGCTCCTCCCAGGTGATCGACAGGCGTTCGATGGTCATGGTCAGGATCACCATCGGGAACAGCGCCACCGACAAGCCGCGTTCCAGCCCCAGCTTGTGGCTGAACAGGCTGATGGCGGCAATCAGCACCACCACGAAGGTCAGCACCACCGACAGCCTCGGCAGCATCTGCAGTTTAAGGTGTTCAAGGTACGACCGGAGCGACAGGCCCAGTGCCGTGATGATCGTGAACAGCACAATCCCGAAGCCCAGCTGGGTCTCGCGGAATGCCAGGGCGATCAGTACGGGGGTGAAGGTGCCCAGGGTCTGCAGGCCGATCAGGTTGCGCAGGATCAAGATCACCAGCACGCCTATCGGGATCATCACCATGATCATGAAGGTCTGCTGGGTTTGCAGCGGCAGGCCGTACAGCGAGTATTCGAGGAAGTTGGCGTCGGTGTTTTCGTCCGTCAGCTTGGCCAGGCGGATGGCGTTCATCTCGCTGTTGTTCAGGCTGAAGGTCACCATGGCTTTCTTGCCGCCATCGACGGTGATCAGGTTTTCATCGCCGGTCCACCACAGCAGGCGGTCGGCGGGCAGGCCCTGTTCACCAGTCTCCGGGTTGAAGTACAGCCAGTCGTTGCCGTTGAAACTGCGCAGCCATAGTTCCGGGGTTTGCGGCTGGTCGGCCACCAGGCGGATGGTGTGGACTTTCTCTACCGGCACGTGGGCGATAGACAGCAGCAGTTCGACGATCTTGGCTTTGTGCGGCGTCGAGGGGTCGCCGGCCAGCAGTAACTTCACATTGTCGTCGTTGAGGTTGTTGGTGCGCTTGATGGCTTCACTGATAAAGGTCTCGACGTCGGCCGAGTGCTGGCGGATCGGGGCCAGCAAGGCTTCGGCGGCGATCTTCTCGGGGCCTTCCACGGGCATGCTGTCGCGGAAGGTCGGGCCTTTGATCTTGACCTTTTCGCCGCTGTAGCGCTTGGTCAGCACCAGGCGGTAATAGAGGGTCTGGTTGCCCTTGGCCCGACGCGCCGACCAGGTGACCTTGCGGTTGCCGTCGATGCGGTTGACGCTCACCCCGTAGTTGTTCGAGATAAAGCTCTCATTGAGGCTGACGAAGTCGCGGCTCAAGGGCGGCACGAACATCTGGATCTTGACCGGGTCTTTCGGGTTGGCGACGAACTCGACTTTGGCGTCGATGTTCCACAAGTCGTCGGTGGCATCTTCGGTGACGGGAATTCCCAGCACGAAGATCTGATAAGCGGTGACCGAAATGCCCAGCACCACCAGCAAGGTGATCAGGATTTTCAGGTGCAGGGTCAGAGAGCGCATTCGGTTTACTCGGCGGTATTAAGCGTCGGCGGCGCAGGCGGGTTTGCCTGCTGCATATTTAAGACTGGGGTCGACCAGCGCATCAAAGCGTTTCAAGGCTTCGGAGCCAATCAGCAGCGGGTATTGGAATGCGCTGCGGTCAGTCAAGTTCACTTCGATGCTGCGTAAAGCACTGCCCATGCAGATATCCAGCGCAATCACTGGGCGGGCGGTGTAGTTCTTGTCCTCATCGGGGTCGTAGTCGCCGGCGCGGCGCTTGATCTTGCTGACGCGCGCCAGGGGCAGTTCGATGGGGTGGGAATGGGCGGTGTCGATGGCCAGGTAGAAGCGTACCCAGGATTCGCCATTGCGCTTGAAGCGCTTGATATCGCGGGCACTCAACGAGGCGGTCTTGGCGCCGGTGTCGAGTTTGGCCGCCACTTCCAGGTCGATACCCGCAAGCTTGGCGTATTCATTCAGGCCGTACACGGTCTTCTCGGCGCCAGCGCCAAGGCTCGGTATGCACAGCAGGCACATCACTAGTAGGTAAGGCTTGAGTCTCATAAATCCTGAGGCAGGGCAGTGCACTGTTCATTTCATGGGGACTGGCATTGCTGCGCAATCTCGGGTGCGCCCTTTCATCATTTGATGTCAGGCAAAAGCGGCGGGCATTCTAACATGATGCTTTTTTGGCGCCAGCGCTGGCAGGCGGCCATGCCTTGGCAAGCGAATGAGGGAGTTATTAGACGATTGTCGACAATGTGTATTTATTCTTTGACTGTTAGAGGCGTATTGGCTAGTTTTTGCGGCATTGATTTTAAAGGTGTCGACAATATGCTGGAGCAACTGGAAAAACCAGCGGTGGCACCAGACGATTCCCAGACCATGTCAGAGAACGTCTTCCGGCGTATCCAGGCCGCCATCGTCAAAGGCGAAATCGCCCCCGGCAGCAAGATTTCCGAGCCGGAGCTGGCGCGCACCTACGGCATCAGTCGCGGCCCGCTGCGCGAAGCGATCCATCGACTGGAAGGCCAGCGCCTGCTGGTGCGGGTGCCTCATGTCGGCGCACGCGTGGTGTCTTTGAGTCACGCCGAGCTGGTCGAACTGTATGAGATTCGCGAGTCCCTGGAGGGCATGGCCTGTCGCCTGGCCGCCGAGCGCATGACTGACGCAGAGATCGAGGAGCTGCGCCAGGTGTTGCACACTCACGAACGGGATGCGGCGTTCCAGGCCGGTGTCGGCTATTACCAGCAGGAAGGCGACTTCGATTTTCACTACCGCATCATTCAAGGTGCCGGTAACCGCACCCTCACCCAAATGCTCTGCGGCGAGCTGTATCAACTGGTGCGCATGTACCGCATCCAGTTTTCCGCCACCCCCAATCGTCCACGCCAGGCCTTTGCCGAGCATCACCGCATTCTGGACGCGATTGCCGATCGCGACGGTGAA
This sequence comes from Pseudomonas sp. MF6751, assembly GCF_016613265.1. NCBI lineage: Bacteria > Pseudomonadati > Pseudomonadota > Gammaproteobacteria > Pseudomonadales > Pseudomonadaceae > Pseudomonas > Pseudomonas sp. MF6751. The sequence continues at coordinate 6,281 of NZ_JAENSV010000021.1, read as the reverse complement.
CTGGCCGAACTGTTGATGCGCCGGCATATCGGCGCCTCCAAACGCAACATTGCCCGTCACTTTCCGGACGGTGCGCCTTCATCACGAGGTGAGTCATGAGTTCCAAAAACAACAGCACTCCCGGCCAGCGTTTCCGTGACGCCGTCGCCAGTGAACAGCCCTTGCAAGTGGTGGGCGCCATCAACGCCAACCATGCGCTGTTGGCCAAGCGCGCCGGCTTCAAGGCGATTTATCTGTCAGGTGGCGGTGTAGCCGCCGGCTCCCTCGGCGTGCCGGACCTGGGTATCACCGGCCTGGATGACGTGCTCACCGACGTGCGCCGCATTACCGACGTGTGCGACCTGCCGCTGCTGGTGGACGTGGACACCGGTTTCGGCTCCTCGGCGTTCAACGTGGCGCGTACCGTCAAGTCGATGATCAAGTTCGGTGCCGCCGCCATCCATATCGAAGACCAGGTGGGCGCCAAGCGCTGCGGTCATCGCCCCAACAAAGAAATCGTGTCCCAGCAGGAAATGGTCGACCGCATCAAGGCCGCCGTGGATGCGCGCACCGATGACAGCTTCGTGATCATGGCGCGTACCGACGCCCTGGCAGTCGAGGGCCTGGAGTCCGCGCTGGAGCGTGCAGCCGCGTGCATCGAGGCCGGTGCCGACATGGTATTCCCGGAAGCCATCACTGAACTGGAGATGTACAAGTTGTTCGCCTCCCGCGTGAAGGCGCCGATCCTGGCGAACATCACCGAGTTCGGCGCGACACCGCTGTACACCACCGAACAGTTGAAATCTGCGGATGTTTCCATTGTGCTGTACCCGCTCTCGGCCTTCCGTGCCATGAACAAGGCCGCCGAGAATGTCTACACCGCGATTCGTCGCGACGGTACCCAGCAGAACGTGATCGACACCATGCAAACGCGCATGGAGCTTTACGATCGCATCGACTACCACACCTTCGAGCAGAAGCTCGACGCGCTGTTTGCCGCGAAAAAATAAACCCTGTGGTTCCCTGAACAACTACAAAATTGGAGAACGAACATGGCTGAAGCAAAAGTATTGAGTGGTGCTGGCCTGCGTGGCCAGGTCGCCGGGCAGACTGCACTGTCCACCGTGGGCCAGGCCGGCGCCGGCCTGACCTACCGTGGCTACGACGTACGCGAACTGGCCGCTGACGCCCAGTTTGAAGAAGTCGCCTACCTGCTGCTGTACGGTGAGTTGCCAACCCAGGCAGAACTGGCCGCGTACAGCAACAAGCTGAGCAAACTGCGTGACTTGCCCCAGGCCCTGAAAGAAGTGCTCGAACGCATCCCCGCCGACGCCCACCCGATGGACGTGATGCGCACCGGGTGCTCGTTCCTGGGCAATATCGAGCCGGAGAAAGACTTCAGCGTGCAGCGCGATGTCACCGACCGCCTGCTCGCCGCGTTCCCGGCGATCATGTGCTACTGGTATCGCTTCAGCCACGAGGGCCAGCGCATCGACTGCGTGACCGACGAGCCGAGCATCGGTGGCCACTTCCTGCACCTGCTGCATGGCAAGAAGCCGAGCGAGCTGCACGTCAAAGTGATGAACGTGTCACTGATCCTCTACGCCGAACACGAATTCAACGCTTCGACCTTCACCGCACGGGTGTGTGCATCGACATTGTCCGACCTGTATTCCTGCGTCACCGCTGCCATCGGCTCCCTGCGCGGCCCGCTGCATGGCGGTGCCAACGAAGCGGCGATGGAAATGATCGAGCGTTTCTCCTCGGCCCAGGAAGCGGTTGAAGGCACCCTTGGTATGTTGGCGCGCAAAGACAAGATCATGGGCTTTGGCCATGCGATCTATAAAGACAGCGATCCGCGCAATGAGGTGATCAAGGGCTGGTCGAAAAAACTCGCTGACGAAGTGGGCGACACCGTGTTGTTCCCGGTCTCCGAAGCCATCGACAAGACCATGTGGGAACAGAAGAAGCTGTTTCCCAACGCCGATTTCTACCATGCCTCGGCGTACCACTTCATGGGCATCCCGACCAAGTTGTTCACGCCGATCTTCGTATGCTCGCGCCTGACCGGCTGGGCTGCGCATGTGTTCGAGCAGCGCGCCAACAACCGCATCATCCGTCCAAGCGCCGAGTACACCGGCGTTGAGCAGCGCAAGTTCGTGCCAATCGAACGCCGCTGAATGGGATGGGCTGTGCCCGCTGGCTCATGTGCTTTTTTGTGGGAGCTGGCTTGCCTGCGATGGCATCACTGTGGTGTGACAGGTACACCGAGGTGATGCCATCGCAGGTAAGCCGGTTCCCACAGGAAACAAAGCCAGTGTCGACAGTTCACCTTTCGAACTTACCGTGACCGAGTCCTGACGATGAACACTGAATTTCGCAAACCGCTCCCCGGCAGCCGCCTGGATTTCTTCGACGCCCGTGCGGCTGTCGAGGCAATCACCCCCGGCGCCTACGCCACGCTGCCCTACACCTCGCGCGTGCTCGCCGAGAACCTGGTGCGCCGTTGCGACCCGGCCACCCTCGACGCGTCCCTGAGCCAACTGATCGAGCGCAAGCGTGACCTCGACTTCCCGTGGTTCCCGGCCCGCGTGGTGTGCCATGACATCCTCGGCCAGACCGCTCTGGTCGACCTCGCCGGCCTGCGCGATGCCATCGCCCAGCAAGGCGGCGACCCGGCGCAGGTCAACCCGGTGGTGCCCACCCAACTGATCGTCGACCACTCCCTGGCCGTCGAGGCCGGTGGTTTTGACCCGCAAGCCTTCGAAAAAAACCGCGCCATTGAAGACCGTCGCAACGAAGACCGTTTCCACTTTATCGAGTGGACCAAAAAGGCCTTCAAGAACGTCGATGTGATCCCGCCGGGCAACGGCATCATGCACCAGATCAATCTGGAGAAAATGTCTCCGGTGATTCAAGTGCGTGACGGTGTGGCCTTCCCGGATACCTGTGTCGGCACCGACAGCCATACGCCTCACGTAGACGCCCTGGGTGTGATCGCCATCGGCGTCGGTGGCCTGGAAGCCGAGAGCGTGATGCTCGGCCGTGCGTCGTGGATGCGCCTGCCGGAAAGCGTTGGCGTGGAATTGACCGGCAAGCTGCAACCGGGCATCACCGCCACCGATATGGTGCTGGCGCTCACCGAATTCCTGCGCCAGCAAAAGGTGGTCGGCGCCTGGCTGGAGTTCTTCGGCGAAGGGGCTTCGGCACTGACCTTGGGTGACCGTGCCACCATCTCCAACATGGCCCCGGAGTACGGCGCCACCGCCGCGATGTTCTACATCGACGCGCAAACCATTGCCTACCTCAAACTCACCGGGCGCGAAGACGAACAAGTCGCCCTGGTCGAGCAATATGCACGCCACACTGGCCTGTGGGCAGACGACCTGAAAGGCGCGCAGTACGAGCGCAGCCTGAGCTTCGACCTCTCCAGCGTCGTGCGCAACATGGCCGGCCCGAGCAACCCCCATGCCCGCCTGGCCACCCGCGACCTGGCGTCAAAAGGCATTGCCGGCCAATGGGATGACGTGCCGGGGCAAATGCCCGACGGCGCAGTGATCATCGCCGCCATCACCAGTTGCACCAATACCAGCAACCCGCGCAACGTGATCGCCGCCGGCCTGTTGGCACGCAACGCCAACAAGCTTGGTCTGACCCGCAAACCGTGGGTCAAGTCGTCCCTGGCGCCGGGCTCGAAAACCGTGGCCATGTACCTGGAAGAAGCCGGACTGGGCCATGAGCTGGAAAAGCTCGGCTTTGGCGTGGTGGCCTTTGCCTGCACCACCTGCAACGGCATGTCCGGCGCGCTCGACCCGGTGATCCAGCAAGAGATCATCGACCGCGACCTGTACGCCACCGCAGTGTTGTCGGGTAACCGCAACTTTGACGGGCGCATTCACCCTTACGCCAAGCAAGCGTTCCTGGCGTCGCCGCCGCTGGTGGTGGCCTATGCGATTGCCGGTACCATCCGTTTCGACATCGAAAAGGACGTGCTCGGCCTGGACGCCGACGGCAAGGAAATCCGCCTGCAAGACATCTGGCCGAGCGATGAAGAGATCGATGCGGTGGTCAAGGCTTCGGTGAAACCCGAGCAGTTCCGTGCGGTGTATATCCCGATGTTCGCCATCCACGAAGACACCGGGCCCAAGGTCACGCCGCTGTACGACTGGCGCCCACAAAGCACCTATATCCGCCGCCCGCCGTACTGGGAAGGCGCGCTGGCCGGTGCACGGCCGCTCAAAGGCATGCGCCCGCTGGCGGTGCTGCCAGACAACATCACCACGGACCACCTGTCGCCGTCCAACGCGATCATGCTTGACAGTGCCGCGGGTGAATACCTGGCGAAAATGGGCTTGCCGGAAGTCGACTTCAACTCCTACGCGACCCACAGGGGCGACCATTTGACGGCGCAGCGCGCCACCTTCGCCAACCCGAAACTGTTCAACGAAATGGTGCAGGAAAACGGCAAGGTCAAGCAGGGCTCTCTTGCGCGTATCGAGCCGGAAGGCAAGGTCACGCGGATGTGGGAAGCCATCGAGACTTACATGGAGCGCAAGCAACCGCTGATCATCATCGCCGGTGCCGACTATGGCCAAGGTTCGTCCCGTGACTGGGCGGCCAAGGGCGTACGCCTGGCCGGTGTGGAAGCGATTGCCGCCGAAGGCTTCGAGCGCATCCACCGCACCAACCTGGTGGGCATGGGCGTGTTGCCCCTGGAGTTCCTGCCGGGCACCGACCGCCACACCCTGCAAATCGACGGCAGTGAAACCTATGACGTGGTCGGCGAGCGCACCCCGCGTGCGCAACTGACCCTGGTGATCAACCGCAAGAATGGCGAACGTGTCGAGGTGCCAGTGACCTGCCGCCTGGACACCGCCGAAGAAGTGTCGATCTACGAGGCCGGTGGCGTGTTGCAACGTTTCGCCCAGGACTTTCTGGAATCAAAGGCGACCGCCTGAAGAGGATAACCATGGCACACGTAGCGCAAATCAAGATCCCCGCCACCTACATGCGTGGCGGCACCAGCAAGGGCGTGTTCTTCAGCCTTAAGGACCTGCCCGCAGCGGCGCAGGTGCCGGGCCCGGCACGCGACGCCTTGTTGCTGCGGGTGATTGGCAGCCCCGACCCCTATGACAAGCAGATCGACGGCATGGGTGGGGCTACCTCGAGCACCAGCAAGACCGTGATCCTGGCCAAAAGCAGCCGCGCCGATCACGACGTGGATTACCTGTTCGGCCAGGTCTCCATCGACAAGCCATTTGTCGATTGGAGCGGCAACTGCGGCAACCTGTCGGCGGCGGTGGGTTCGTTCGCCATCAGTGCCGGCCTGGTCGATGCAGCCCGCGTACCCCATAACGGCGTGGCCGTGGTGCGGGTGTGGCAGGCCAATATCGGCAAGACCATCATCGCGCACGTGCCGATCACTGACGGCGCGGTGCAGGAAACCGGCGACTTTGAACTGGACGGCGTGACCTTCCCGGCCGCCGAAGTGCAGTTGGAATTCATGGACCCGGCGGCGGAAGAAGAGGGCGGTGGTGGTTCGATGTTCCCCACCGGCAACCTCGTCGACAACCTGGAGGTGCCCGGCGTCGGTACCTTCAAGGCCACCTTGATCAACGCCGGTATCCCGACGATTTTCATCAATGCCCAAGACCTGGGCTACACCGGTACCGAGCTGCAAAGCGCGATCAACAGCGACCCCAAGGCCCTGGCGATGTTCGAGACCGTGCGAGCGTATGGCGCGTTGCGCATGGGCCTGATCCAACACCTGGACGAAGCCGCCCAGCGCCAGCACACGCCCAAGGTGGCGTTCGTCGCCAAGCCTGCCGATTACGTGGCCTCCAGCGGCAAGGCGATCAAGGCCGGCGATGTGGACCTGCTGGTGCGCGCCTTGTCGATGGGCAAACTGCACCACGCGATGATGGGCACCGCGGCGGTGGCGATTGGCACCGCCGCGGCGATTTCCGGCACCTTGGTCAACCTGGCGGCGGGCGGCGTAGAGCGCAATGCCGTGCGCTTCGGGCACCCGTCCGGCACCTTGCGTGTGGGGGCCGAGGCCAGCCAGGTGGACGGTGAATGGGTGGTAAAGAAAGCCATCATGAGCCGCAGTGCGCGGGTGTTGATGGAAGGCTACGTGCGCATCCCCGGCGACGCGTTCTAAAGGTCTACACAGAACCCCTGTGGGAGATTCTATGGTTGAGGGGCAACCCTCAACCAACTTTTGGTTGATATTCGCTTTGCCCTTTCAGCAGAGCGAACACCACCCGAGCAAGCTTGCGGGCCAGTATTACCAACGCCTGTGT
>NZ_JAENSV010000020.1:0-96865 GCF_016613265.1 Pseudomonas sp. MF6751 | reverse complement strand
GTAAACGCTTCGATTTCAAGTGCCCGATCGAAGTCATGGGCGAGGTGATGCAGGAAGCCATGGCTATGCGGCATCATGCTCCAGCTTCAAATCAATAACCGTGTTGCACTCAGCTTCTGCAACCGCCCTTCAAAATCCCTGCCATTAATGGCTTTTTGCCTCGAACGCAATGTACAGCGATTGCCGGACAAGACGTCATCAGTACCAAAGTTGTTCCACAGTCAAATGCCCCGTAGCACACACTTGCGCGCAACCTTTGGTTACATTCTCTCCGCCTGGCGGTTAGAGAACTAATCGATTCAGCACACTGCGAACCTTCCTTCCTCGGCGGCGTCGTAACAGGGGATTGTTGCCAACCGCCCGCCGCGAGGTTCTCGTTTGAAAGCTGCCCTTCTGAAGAAATACCGCCTGATCATCAAGACCATGGGCTATGTGGGCTGGGCGTTGTTCTGGCTGTTGTTGTGGGATGTGGCAGTGACGGTGGATTTCATGCTGTTTCTCACTGCCAAGATCAATTTGCCGCTGATGCCCCTGACCTTGCTCGGCTCGGCACTGGTGGTGCTGATCAGTTTTCGCAACAGCAGCGCCTACAACCGCTGGTGGGAAGCACGCACGCTGTGGGGTGCGATGGTCAACAACTCGCGCAGTTTTGCCCGGCAAGTGTTGACCCTGCTCGATGACGCCCCTGGTGAGGTGAACCCGGTGAAGTCGACGCTGTTGCGCCGTCACGTGGCTTACGTCAATTGCCTGGCTGCGCACCTCAAGGGCCAGCCGTGCCCGGAGGAAGTGCGAGCCTTTATCCCCGCCGAAGAATTTGCGCGCAACGGCGCCACCAATAACTTCGCCAATGACATCCTCACCGGCTCGGCCTCGTTGCTGGCGCGCGAATACCAGGCCGGGCGCCTGGACAGCATCCGCCTGGCGCGGTTGGAGTCGACCCTGGTGGACCTCTCCAACGCCCAGGGCGGCATGGAGCGGATTGCCAACACGCCACTGCCCTACCCTTATGTGTACTTCCCGCGGCTATTCATTTCGTTATTCTGCCTGATCGTGCCGGTGGGCCTGGTGGAATCGCTCGGTTGGTTCACGCCGTTGGCCTCCACAGTCGTGGGCTTCATGCTGCTGGCCATCGAACGCATCGGCACCGACCTGCAAAGTCCGTTCAATTCCAGCGAACACCAGATCCAGATGGAAAACATCTGCGAAACCATCGAGAAGAACCTGCAGTCGATGCGCCGCGATGCCCTGGTCGGTGACCCGATCGCCTGATTCCCCCTCCTCAAGTGCCAACTCCCTCGGCCGATATACCGAGGGTACGCATGGCCTCGCCTCTCACAAAAACGCCTGCGACACGCAGTACCCATTTTTCTCCCCTTGCCAAAACTATAAATACCCGCGGGTGAAGTCATGAATATCAAGCAGAAGCTGACATGGGCGTTTGCGGCCATCGCGTGCGTGCCGGTCATCCTGGTCGCCATTATCGTGGTGCTGAACCTGCGCGAGGGTGCGCTGGCCAACTTCCTCGACAGCAGCGGCCGCGAGATCCGCCAGATCGACAATGGCATGCAGCAGTTTTTCGACGGCATCAGCCAGAATGTCGACTTCGTCGCCAAAGACCCGCGCGTGATCGCGGCCAAGAACCTCAAGAACTACGCCGGCGCCGATGCAGCGCAAATTCCGCTGACGCCGACCAACACCGAACTGCTGGCGATTTTTGATCAGTTCGCCAAAAGCCACCCCAGTACCGCCTACCTGTCCCTGGGACTGAGCGATGGCGGCTACGCCAGTTGGCCGGACGACGCCAAGCTGACGCAATACGACCCGCGCACCCGCCCCTGGTACCAGGCCGCCATTGCAGCGCCAGGCAAGACCGTGCGCACAGGCGCCTACTACTGGGCCCCGGACGATGTGGTGCTGATCGGCACCGTGCGCACCGTCGCGGATGCCACGGGCAATGTCCTTGGGGTGGTTGGCCTGGACGTGTCGCTCAAACAACTCACCGAACTGGTGCGCACCATCAAGCTGGGCGACAGCGGCTACCTGATGCTGGTGGAAGCCGACGGCAACGTGCTGGTGGACCCCAGCGATGCCACGCACAACTTCAAGCCCCTGGCGGGCCTGGGCGCGAACTACGCCGAACTGGCCAAGCACGGCGATGGCGTGACCGAGGTGAGCATCGATGGCGTGGCCTACATGGCTAACGTGGTCAGTTCCAAAGACTTGGGCTGGCGCTTTATCGGCCTGATCAAGCGTGACGAAGTGATGGCCGGCGCCACCCGCCTGACGTGGTTGATCGCTGCGATCGCCGCCGTACTGGCCGTGGTGTTCGCAATCGTCGGTGCCAGTTTCGCCCGTGTGATCGTGCGCCCGATTCGCGGCGTGGCCGACGGCCTGCAGGAAATCGCCGAAGGTGAAGGCGACCTCACGCGCCAGCTCAAGGTGCAAGGCAAGGACGAAACCGCCAGCCTGGCCGGCTGGTTCAACCAGTTCCTGAGCATGATCGCGCAACTGGTGCAGCGCATCGGCAACGCCTCCTCAGACCTGCAAACCGCCGCCGCCGACACCAGCGCCGTGGCCAACAATATGAACCAGGCCGCCGGCCGCCAGCGCGAAGCCGTGGAACTGGTGAGCACCGCGTTCAACGAGATGGTCGCCACCGCCAACGAAGTCGCGCGTTCATGCAGCGCCGCCGCCACGAGTGCCGATGAGGGCTATCGCGATGTGCACACCGGCCAGCAGCACATCGGCGAAGCCACCGGCAGCGTGCTCAAGCTCAGCGAAGACCTGCAAAAATCCACACAGACCATGCAGTTGCTCGAGCAAGACAGCCAGAACATCAACACCATCCTCGACACCATTCGTTCGATTGCCGAACAGACCAACCTGCTGGCGCTCAACGCCGCGATCGAAGCCGCCCGCGCTGGCGACCAGGGCCGCGGCTTTGCGGTGGTCGCCGATGAAGTGCGTGCACTGGCGCGTCGCACCGCCGACTCCACCGGCGAAATCGACAGCCTGCTGGGCAACCTCGCCCGCCGCACCCAGGAAGTCACCCAGCAGATGCAAGGCAGCTTGCTGGTGTCCAACACCAGCGTGGCGCGCATCCAGCAGGCCCGCGACAGCTTTGACAAGATCCGCGGCTCGGTGGATTCGATTCGCGACCAGAACACTCAGATCGCCACCGCCGCCGAAGAGCAGCACCAGGTGGCCGAAGAGATCAACCGGCATATCGCGCAGATCCACGCAGACGCGCAGTTGGTGGAAGGCTTTGCGCATTCGGCGCAGACCGGTTCAGGGCGGCTGACTGATATTTCCGGCCAGCTCAATGGGCTGGTGGGGCGCTTCAAGTTCTGATGCCCGCCCAATAAAGGCAGCGCTGTACCGTGGCGAGGGAGCTTGCTCCCGCTGGACTGCGTAGCAGTCCCAGTCTTTTAAATTAAGAGCGGGGCCGCTTCGCGCCCCAGCGGGAGCAAGCTCCCTCGCCACAGGGTACGCGTCGCCGGGTCCATCTATGCCGCCTCAGAGGCGGCCCTGCCCATCATCGCTGTACCTGCAACAGTCTATTGCAGGACTCAAATGTACTAACTGGTTACTTATCTTGCTAAAATCGCGTCTTTGCCCTCTCTCACTCGAGTCCATTCGACATGAAACGAGCATCGCGCGCCGCTGGCGTCTCTAGATTCTTACTCCTGGGCCTGGGCGTCGTCATCGCCCTGCTCGGCCTTGCGCTTGCCGTCGGCGGCGCCAAACTGGTCAGCCTGGGAGGTTCCTGGTACTTCCTGCTGGGCGGCGTGGTCATGGCCATCTCCGGGCTGTTGATTGCCCGCTGCAAGCCTGCCGGCGCCTGGTTGTTCGCCGCGTTTCTAGTGGCTACCGCCGTGTGGGCGGTGGCCGACGTGGGCCTGGAATACTGGCCGCTGTTCTCGCGACTGTTCATGTTTGCGGTGATTGGCGTGGTGGTCGCACTGGTGTATCCGTTGCTGGCCGGCAAACCGGCGCGGGGTGCCTATGGCGTCGCCGCCGTATTGGCGCTGGGCGTGGCGGTGGCAGCGGGCAATATGTTTGTCGCGCACCCCAGCGTTGCGCCCACCGGTGCAGGCCCGGGCGTCACCCCGGTGGCTGCGGCCGATGCGCAGAAAGATTGGGCCCACTACGGTAATACCGAAGGTGGCAGCCGTTTCGCCGCGCTGGACCAGATCAACCGCGACAACATCGACAAGCTCAAGGTCGCCTGGACCTACCACACCGGCGACGTGGCCATCAGCGACGGTAACGGTGCCGAAGACCAACTGACGCCCCTGCAGATCGGCAACAAAGTGTTTATCTGCACCCCGCACAACAACCTGATCGCGCTGGATGCCGACACCGGCAAAGAACTGTGGAAAAACGAAGTCAACGCCAAATCGGCAGTGTGGCAGCGTTGCCGGGGCATGGCGTATTTCGACGCCAGCGCGCCGATTGCCCAGCCGACCCAGCCCGACAGCTCGCCGGTCCTGGCCGCCAGCGTGCCTGCCGGTGCGCAGTGCCAGCGTCGCCTGCTGACCAACACCATTGATGCACGCCTGATCGCCGTAGACGCCGACACCGGCAAGTTCTGCGAAGACTTCGGCACCCATGGCCAGGTGGACCTCAAGGCCGGCCTGGGCAATGTACCGGACAGCTACTACCAACTGTCCTCGGCGCCGTTGATGGCCGGTACCACCGTCGTAGTCGGAGGTCGCGTGGCAGACAACGTGCAGACCGATATGCCCGGTGGCGTGATCCGTGGCTTTGACGTGATCACTGGCCAGATGCGCTGGGCCTTCGACCCAGGCAACCCTGAAGACAAGCAGGCCCCGACGGGCGATGCCACCTACGTGCGCAGCACCCCGAACAGCTGGGCGCCGATGTCTTACGACCCGCTGATGAACACGGTCTTCCTGCCGATGGGCAGCTCGTCCACCGATATCTACGGCGTGGAGCGCACCCAGCTCAACCACAAATACGGCGCTTCGGTGCTGGCACTCGACGCCTCCACCGGTGCCGAGAAGTGGGTCTACCAGACGGTTCACAACGACCTCTGGGACTTCGACCTGCCGATGCAGCCAAGCCTGATCGACTTCACCCCGCCAGGCAGCGACAAGGCCGTACCGGCCGTAGTCATCGGCACCAAGGCCGGGCAGATCTATGTGCTCGACCGCGCCACCGGCAAGCCGCTGACGGACGTGCAGGAAGTGCCGGTAAAAGCCGCGAACATTCCCAACGAGCCGTATTCCCTGACCCAGCCGAAATCCGTGGGCATGCCGCAGATCGGCGCGCAAACCCTCACCGAATCGGACATGTGGGGCGCGACGCCGTATGACCAGTTGCTGTGCCGCATCGACTTCAAGGGCATGCGCTACGACGGCCTGTACACCGCGCCGGGCACCGATAAATCCCTGAGCTTCCCCGGTTCCCTGGGCGGCATGAACTGGGGCAGCATTTCCACCGACCCGGTGCACGGTTTTATCTTCGTCAACGACATGCGCCTGGGCCTGTGGATCCAGATGATACCGTCGCAGAACAAGGCCCAGGCCTCTTCCGGTGGTGAAGCGCTGAACACCGGCATGGGCGCCGTGCCGCTCAAGGGCACGCCGTATGCGGTGAACAAAAACCGCTTCCTGTCGGTGGCCGGCATTCCGTGCCAGGCGCCGCCATTCGGCACCTTGACCGCCATCGACATGAAGACGCAAAAGGTCGCCTGGCAAGTACCGGTGGGCACGGTTGAAGACACCGGCCCCCTGGGTATCCGCATGCACCTGCCGATCAAGGTAGGCCTGCCGACCCTGGGCGGTACGCTGTCCACCCAAGGCGGCCTGATCTTTATCGCCGGCACCCAGGACTTCTACCTGCGCGCCTTCAACAGCGGCAATGGCGATGAAATCTGGAAAGCCCGCCTGCCCGTCGGCAGCCAGGGTGGGCCGATGACCTACGTGTCGCCGAAAACCGGCAAGCAATACATCGTCGTCACCGCCGGCGGCGCACGCCAGTCCACCGACCGTGGCGACTACGTGATCGCCTACGCCCTGCCGTAACCGCCCTCTGTTCGCGCGGTGCTCCGGCACCGCGCTTTGTGTTTGGAAAGATCCCCCATGACCCCTACTCCTCATACCGCCTGGCGCCTGGCGCTGGGCCTGGCCTTTGCGGCCGCCCTGCCCGTTCAAGCCGACGACACCACCCTGACCGGCGACTGGGGCGGCCTGCGCCGCGAACTCGACGCGCAAGGTGTGCGCTTTACCGGTGACTACAGCGGCGAGACCGCCTACAACGCCCACGGCGGCCAGCACCGTTCGGCGCGCTATTCGCAAAATATCAAGCTCGGCGTGCAGTTCGACCTGGGCAAGCTCTACGGCTTCAACAACGGCGACCGCATCCAGCTGACCCTCAACGACCGACGCGGCAACAGCGCCTCCGAAGACCTGGTGGGCAACCGCCTGCCGATCCAGGAAAACTACGGCGGCCTCTACACGCGCCTCACCGAGCTGAGCTACGAGCGCACGCTGTTCACCCCGGCGCTGAACCTCAAGCTGGGCTATATGGCCATGGGCAATGATCTCGGCGGCCTGGACAGCGGCATCCTGTGCAACTTCATGAACGCCGGCTTCTGCGGGCATCCGCTGAACATGTCCGGCGGCAGTGGCTGGGCCAACTACCCGAATGCGCACCTCGGTGCCCGGGTGAAATACGACTTTTCGCCCAACTGGCAACTGCGCGTGGCGGCGTTCAATGTCGACCCGTCCAGCAATGGCAACTCAAGCCGTGCCTGGCACCTGGGGCCCAAGCACACCACCGGCACCGTGGTGCCCATCGAGCTTATCTACAAGCATGCGGGCGCACTGCCCGGTGAATACAAGCTCGGTTATTACTACGACAGTTCCGATGTAAAACGCATTGGCAGCAACAAGGACGTCAGCGGGCGTGGCGGTCACTACCTCTTGATCGACCAGGCTGTGTGGGCCTCACAGTCATCCCAAGGCCGTAGCCTGCACGCCTTCGGCCAGTACTCTGCCGCCAGCCAAGCGGCCTCGCCGTTCACCAAGTGGTATGGCGCAGGCGTGGTGCTGTACAAGCCGTTCGAAGGTCGCCCGCGCGATACCGTCGCCCTGGGCTATGGGCGCGCGGTGCCGAACCCGCGCAGCCGTGATGTGCAAGAGTTGGCTGCGTTCAATGCCGGGGCGTCCTACCCCTCAATCGACAGCGCCGAACAATTGATCGAACTCAGTTATGGCTACCAGGCCACGCCTTGGCTGACCTTGCGCCCGGATGTGCAATACATCATCGAGCCGGGGGCGTTTTCCGGTGAGAGCATCGACAATGCGCTGGTGCTGGGCTTGCAGGTCAAAGCGATATTCTGACCGCCTGCCTCAGCCAGCCCCCAAGGATTTGCCGCGGCCACCGTTCTTGAGCATCGACGGGTTGATCCCGAACTGTTTACGGAACGCCGTGGCAAAGTGACTGGCGTTGGCATACCCCAGGTCCGAGGCGATGCGCATCACTGATTCATCACCACTCATCAAGCGGCTGCGCGCCTGGATCATGCGGGTCTGCTGGAACATGCCGTAGACGCTGTTGGAGAACAGTTGGCGGAATCCGCGCGTGAGCTTGGGCTGGCTCAAACCGGATTCACGGGCCAACTCCGACAGGCTCGGCGCTTTGCCCAGGTCTTCCAGTAAACGATCGCGAGCACGCACCAACCGCTGACGGTCGGTGTGACTGACCCGGCAGGTGCATTCAGCGTCCTGGCGCGCTTCCAGGAACAAGCTCACCAGCGTGACACTTTGCCCGTACAACCACAGGCTGCTGCGTGGTTGGGCCGGCGCCAGCTGGGTGCCGTGGTCCATGGCCAGGCCGAGCATGTGCGCGGTGGCGCTCATTTCGCCGCTGCGATGGCCGTCGAGGAAGCAATGCTCGCAGGCCAAGGCTTTGTTCAGCAGCGGGTCGAGTTTCAATTCCCACTGAGCGAGCAGCTCGGGGCGGATCATCACGGTGATGTTGTCGATTTCGCCGTGCTGGTGATAAAGGCCATGGCGGCAGCGACCAAAGCTGATATTGCCCGCGCCTTCATCAATCGCATAGCGACGTTGCCGGCGCCCATCGTGAAAGCTGCACGCAGCCTTGCCCTTGAGCGAGTTGGTAAAACTGAAGTGAATGCATTCGCTGTCGTCCTGCAGCGGCAGTTCAACCGGCTGCTCGAACGTGCTTTGCCAACGCACGATATCCAAGCCCTCCTGCAGCGTCATGCGGGTGACGCGGCAATGCGCCCCTGGCCCCAGATCACTCCCATACCCGCCCGTAATGATTCGCGAGACTGGCATCGGCTCCCCTGCGCCTCCTTGAACGGCTGACATCGTAAATCTCCTGGCTGACCGGATACGGCTCGAATCAGATCACATCAGGGTAGAATTCTGCAATTGATAATTATTAGCATTTGGAGCGCCGCACGCTTTATTAAACCGCCGCTGCCCCTGCGCAACGCGCCTCGATCAACCTGTTCAGTCAAGGTCCCATCATGTCTGCACGAGGCAACACGACGGCTACCCGTCAATCTTGCTACAAATGTAATAGTATAACAATAGCGATTGCTTTGACACTGTCCCCTTCTGCCTTTGCCTCTGGCGAGCTATTGCAACTGCCAGCCTCGACAGTGACCGCACGCATGGCCCAGGAAGACCCCAAGGACGTGCCTATCAGCGTCAGCGTAATCAGCGGCGAACAGCTGCGCACACAACGCCTCGACACCCTCGAAAGCGCCCTGCGCACCACCGCCGGCGTCAGCGTGAATTCTTCCGGCGGGCCGAATGATTTCAACGTGCTGATCCGCGGCGTCGGTTCGCTGTATCAAATGTCCATGGATGACAGCTCGGTGGCGTTCAATATCGACGGCGTGCCGGTGTCGTCGCGCAGCCTGGGCTTCGGCACACTGGATATCGATCGCATCGAAGTGCTCAAGGGTCCCCAGGGCACACTGTCCGGCGCCATCGGCCAGGCCGGCGCGGTGAATATCACCACGCGCCAACCCACCCGCGAACTGGAAGGTTATGTGCGTGGCGAAGTCGGCCAGAAAGGCCAGTTCCTCACCGAAGGCGCCATCGGCGGCCCGCTCAGTGATCGCTTCAGCGGCCGCCTGGCAGTGCGGCGTGCCGGCTACGACAGTTGGATCGACAACGACCAGACCCACCACCCCATCACCAAGCCACGCAATGAAGCCTATCGCGGCAGTCTGCTGTGGGACCTAAACGATGACACCCACCTGTTGCTCAGCGCCGAACGCCAGCAAACCGAACGCGCCACCAACTCCCTGGTGTTGCGCCCCTACGGCAGCCACCCGAGCCTGGACCTGACACCCGGCCTGTTCGACGACAACGACAAGACCACCGAGCGCTACACCCTCAAAGTCGATCACGACTTCGCCAACAGCCGCCTGACGTCCACCACGGCTACTGGCACCGCCGACTTCACGGGTTTGATCGCCTACGACAGCAAACTGATGGGCGCCCTCTACGACACGCCCAGCGAGTTCTGGGTGGTGGACAAATCCTTCGAACGCAACTGGAGCCAGGACGTGCACCTGGGCTCATTGCCCGACGCTGAAGTGTTCTGGGTCGCCGGCGTCGCCGCCAGCCGCAACGAACGCAGTTACGATACCCCGCGCAACACCTACGGCACGTCCAGCGCCAGGTTCCGCGACTTCACCACCACCACTTACGCAGGCTACGGCGAAGTGACCTTCCCCCTCAGCGAACGCCTGAAACTCACCACCGGCTACCGCCACTCCTGGGACCGTAAGACTTACAACGGCCAATACTTCGCCGGCACCAGCGTCGTGGACGACTCGCGCAGACTGACCGACCACTACGGCACCGGCCGCGCCGCCCTGAGCTATGCGATCACCCCACAGACCAACGTCTATGTGCAACTGGCACGGGGCTATAAATCCGGCGGGTTCAACGACTATGCCTCCCAGGTCAGCGACAGCGCCCCCTACAAGGCCGCCGCCAGCAAAGCCGCTGAACTGGGCTTCAAAAGCACGACCGAAGAGGGTCGTGGCAGCCTCAATGGCGCGCTGTTCTATACCCGCGTGCACGATGACCATTTGCTCGGCTATGACGCGGCGACCTTCGCCACCAACGCCTTCAACGCCGACACCCGCACCCGCGGCGCCGAGCTGGAAGGCAGTTGGCGCTTCGACCAGGGCCTGACCGTGGCCGCCAGCGCCACCTACCTCGATGCCAAAATCACCCGTGGCGTGCAAGGCATCCAGGCCGGTGACGTCGCAGCCGGCAACCGCACCCCGGATGTGCCACGCTGGAGCGCCAACCTCAACGCCAGTTGGAAGCACCCACTGGGCAGCATCGCCAGCCTGGGTGATACCACTCTCAACACCAGCCTCAATTACCACCTGGTGGGTGAACGCGCGGCCGATCCGCAGAATCATTTCAACCTGGATAACTACGAGAAGCTCGACCTGCGGGCTGGGCTGGAGAGCAAGTTCGGGGAAGTTTATGCGTTCGCCGACAACCTGTTGAACCAGACGTACGACACCTACGGTTTCTACAGTGAGCCGGTAGCCTACGGCGGGCCATCGCGGCGGCGTACGTTGGGCGTGGGCTATACCTACCAATTCTGATCCTGTAGGAGCGAGCTTGCTCGCGAAAAACTCACAGGCACCGCGTTCATCCAGGGTGCCCGCGTTATCGTTGAGGTTTTTCGCGAGCAAGCTCGCTCCTACAAGAGGGCAATGTATGCCTCAGAACTCGTAGCTGTACCCCACCCCCGCCGAACGCCCCCTGCCCGGCATCCCGGTCAGCACCGCGTCGGTGGAATAAGCGCCATACAAGTCATATCGCGCATCCAGCAAGTTATCGCCCCACAGATAAACTTCCGATCCACCGCTCTGCAGCCCCAAGTGCAAATCCAGCTTGGCGTAGCCCTTGAGGTCATAGTGATTCTGCGGATCAGCCGGGCGGTTTTTCTGCACGCGGTAGTTGAGCAACGTGTTCAGGCGCGGCGCCGGCAAGCCGAGCAGTTCACCCAAGGGTTTCTTCCAGGCGATGCTGAAGTTGCCGCTCCACAGCGGCACGTCCGGCACGCGACTGCCCTTGGCCACATCACCGCCGGACACCCCTGGCGCATCGGAGGTCACCACCGCGTTGGTGTAGCTGATGGCGCTGCCCAGGGTCAGTTCATCGGTGGCATGCCAGGTACTCGACAACTCGGCACCTTTGCTGCGGGTATCGGCATTCACCGCGCTGACCGCCAGGGACGTGAAGTCATAACCCAGCAAGTGGTCATCCTGCACGCGGGTGATGAACAACGCCCCTTCCAGGCTCAACGCACCGCCTTCGCTTTCATGCTTGAAACCGACTTCCGCGGAGTTCACCTTGGCTGCCTTGTAGGGTTGGCTGTCCTTTATTGACGTCGCGTAGTCGTTGAACCCGGCCGACTTGTAGCCCCGCGACAACACCGCGTACAGGTTGGTCTGGGGTGTCCATGCGTAGCTCAGGGCCACGCGCCCGGTGTTGTAGTCGTCCTGCAAGCGTCGGCTGTCGTTGATCAGGTTGGCGCCACTGCTGTAATCAGCGCCGTAGGTCTTGCGGTCCCAAGTGTGGCGCAGGCCGGTGGTGAGCTTCCAGTCCTCGGCAATCGGGAAGGTCACTTCGCCGTACGCGGCATAGCTGTTGGTGGTGAAATCACGCAGTTGCCGGGCGCCATTGGTGAAATTGTTGGAGTCAAAACTGCGCTCGGAACGGGACAGGTTCACCCCGGTTACCCAGAACACATCGGCGTCTGCCAGTGATCCCAGGCGCAGGTCCTGGCTCCAGACTTGCTCATGGGCCGAGTCTTCGATCAGGTACTCAAAAGGCTGGCCGTACAACGCGCGGGTGATGTTGCGATCATAGCCCTTGACCGCATTGAAGTCGGTGCTGGTATAGGCGCTGATCGAGGTGATCCGGGCCTGGGCCAGGTCATGGTTGAGCTCGAAGGAATAACGCTCGTTGGTCTTCTTGTTGCCATTGAACGTGCCAGGGGCGTAGTCGAGGCTGGGGCGGTTGCCGAACGGTCGCAGGATCTCCAGGCCGGCATAGTGATCGGCGCGCTGGCGCTCAGCGGTCAGCAGGCCAGTGGTGCCAGCGTCGTTGTCCCACAACAGGCTACCGCGCAGGGCCAGGTCGCGGGGTTTGGTCAGGGGGTCGCCGTCTTGTTGGTCATCGACCCAGTTATCAAAGCCGCTGCGACGCACGGCAATGCGCCCGGCCAACGACTCCGTCAACGGCCCACCCACCGCACCTTCGGTCATGAACTGGCCTTGGTTGCCCACTTCGCCACGCACGTAGCCCTCCAGCTCGCGGGTGGGTTTGCGCGTGGTGACGTTGATCGCGCCCGCTTCGCTGTTACGCCCGAACAAGGTGCCTTGGGGCCCCTTGAGCACTTCCACTTGCTGCACGTCGAGGGTAGCCATCGCTGCGTTGCGCACCGACATCGGCACGCCGTCCACGTTCAGCACCACCGAGCCATCATCCATGCTCATCTGGTTCAGCGAGCCAACCCCGCGGATACGCACGTTGGCATCGTTGGCGCCGCCCCAGGAGTTCACATCCACCCCAGGCGTTGTGCGCAAGGCATCTTCCAGGGTGCGTAAACGCCGGGTTTCGAGAGTTTGCCCATCGAGCACCGAAAGGCCGAACGGAATGTCCTTGGCACTTTCCTGGTTCAATCGCGCGCTCACCGTCACCGGCCCCAGCTCGATAGTCTCGGCATTGGCGGCCGGTTGAGCCTCAACGGCATAAGCCGCACACATCTGGCTGGACAAGGCCAGTGCCATGGCTTGGGTCAGCACGTTGGCCCGCCAACCGATGGGGCGGCGTAGTGGCTGGATAGACAGTTCAGGTGACATGGCAAAGCTCCACAAGGCAGGGATGGTTCACATTCATTGCACAGGCCCCCAGCGCTTGAGCGCGGCGGCAATCGCGTGTTCGGAGGGCGCGCCCAGCAGGCGCTGAAGCTCAGTGGGCCATCCCTGGCCGTGACGGACGTCGGCGGTCATCGCCATGAGGTGTTCGGGGGATTGCGCAGCCACCCAATCAAGGCTGACCAGCGCGGCATAGTGGGCCGCCCAGCCCTGTTCGCGAGCATCGGCCAGGGTGCCGACAGGCTCACCGTCATTACCCAGGGCGCGCGTCAGGTCGTCGGCCATCAGCTTGACCAGCGCGGCGCGGGCGCCAGCACCGTCGACGTCTTCCACGCACAGCAAGCCCACCGCCCCCGCCACACCCTGGCTCAACCCCAGGTAACCGGGGATCTGGCGCAGGTCGCTGGCCTCGATCAGCCATTGGCGGGCAAGCAGCTCGGCAATGTGGGCGCGACGCGTCCAGCGCCCGACGCCGACCGGCGCCACGTCCCAATTCGGTGACTGGCTGAGCAACAGATGGCCGTGGCTCAAACGGCTGGCGCCCATGCCAGCAGGCCACAGGCTCAGGTGCTCGACACGGGGCAGGCTGCCCAGGCGTCGTGCTACGCAGGCGCTCATTAAGTTCAGGTCTTGCTGTATTTCAGCGCGGGTGTGCGCACGGCTGGGGTCTGCCTGAGTCGGCGTGACATAGGCAAAGTCCAGTGAGCCAAGGCTGCGACCGCTAAAGGTGCGGCCATCGACCTCGACCTGCCATTGCCAATCGCCGGCTGGGGCAACAGCCTCCACGGCTACCGCCGCGCCCGTCGGCAGTTGTGGCACCAACATTGGCAACCCGGCTTCACTACGCTGGGCCGGCGCACGCAGTAGGCGCTCGCTGTCCAGGCCCAGGCGCGGCACCACGCGGCGCGCTTGCAGCCACACCCCCTGAGGCCCGAGCCAGAACGCCTCACCTTCGGCAGGCCAGCCGTCGGCGCGCACCGTCCAGTTCAATGCCACCTGGCAACCGCTCGCCGCGCAGCCGTCCAGAAGTACGCGCAGATGCTCGCTGGCCTGTTCGAACCTCACCGGCCGGCCCAGCACGCTGGCGCCTGTCACCTGCAGGCCCGGCGGAAGCTCGGCGTCCAGATGGGGGGCGACCACCCCCTGCAACGTCCATTGGCCCGCTACCTGTCGCGCCGCCGAATCAACCCGCAGTTGCAACTGCCCACCGGCCACCTGCCAGGCGCTCGCGCCGGGCAGCCAGCGCTGTTCCCAGTCAGCGCGTTCGGCACGTTGCGCAGCGACAGACTGGTAACCGCCCAACTCCACCAGATGCCGCTGCAACAGCACGCCGCTGCCAAGCATGCCCACAGCGCCGAGGGCCAGCAACGCCCCCGGCAAACCGAGCAAACCGTCGCGCACATCACTCAAGCGGCGCCGCTCTGGCCCACGGGGCAACGCCAATGCCGCCACCGCGAGCAGCACCAGGCAACCGGCCAGTTTCCAGCCGTCCAATACGGCGAGAAACGCCACCCAAGGCGCCCAGCCGGTCAGCAGCGACACACTCACATGCGCGGGGATCGCCATGGCATAGGGCGGGTAACTGACCAGCCCCAATTCATGGTTGAGCACCAGGAAAAACGTCAGCAGCATCGAGGTGGCATACGCCAGCCCCGAGCGACGAATCAGCGCATGCACCAGCACCGTGAGCATCGCCAACTCCATCAGCGGCGGCGCGAACACCAGCGCTTGATAGACCAGCACAAAGCCCGGCGCCAGGCTGTCGGGCGCGGCAATCGCGCTGATCAGCAAGCTCGCCAGGCCCGGCACCAACGCCAGGGCCAGCGTCGCCAGCAGCACGCAGGCCACTCGCCCCAGCAGGCGCAACCACGCCGGCGCTGCAGTGGCCTGCAACATGGCGCCAAAACCTTCGACATCATCGCGCCGGCACACCAACCCAACCAAGGCTGCGACGATAAACGCGATCACCAGAAACAACGCGCTCGACAGCAGGGGCAGGGTCAGATCCGCCCGGGGCACCATCGGCCCACGCGCATGCCACACCCCGTGGACAAAACCACTGAGCACACCCATCACCAGCAGCAAGCCCAGGGCCACCCAGCCGATACGCCGGGCAAACACTTGGCGCACCTGCCAACGCGCCTCACGCCACAAGGCCCGTGGCCACTGGCTGCCAACCAGCGGGCCAGGCAACGTCACGGTGTTCGCCAACCGCATCGGCGGTTCTGCCAACACTGCCCCGCTGCGCTTGCCCATCAAACCCTGACGGGTGGTGCGGGCCAACACCACGGCCAGTAGCAGCAGGGGCACTGCGCACCACAGCAGGCGGTTAAGCCAGAAACCCGGGGTCAGCGCCAACAGCGATTGGGATTTCTGCGCGGCACTCCAGGTTTCCACCTGGGCCTGGGCAAAGGTAAACAACGATGGGTCCAGGCTGGCCGCCAACAGTGGGTTGATATGCCCGCCCTTGAGCACCACCACGGCAAACATCCACAACAGCATCAACACCGTCGCCAACCCGAATGGCGCGGCCAAGCCACGGCTGCGCAAGGCCAGCAGGTAATACAGCGCACCGATCCCGGTACTCACCGGCAATAACAAGGCGACCCAGGCAAATCCCAGCGCCGACCACATCGGCGCACCGATACTCGCCGCCGGTACCCAACCGAGCCAACCCAGCACCGGGCTGACCAAAAACCCGACGATCAGCGAACTGGCGAGCAAGCCGCCCACCAGCGCTGCACCAATGAACCGCCCCCACAACAATGCCGGCAACGACAGCGGCAAGGCCAGCAGCACCTCTTCCAACTGCGCCTTGCGGTCGCGCAGCGCCGGTTGTGCAAAAACCCAGGCCCAGGCGAAGAACAGAAAGAACATGCACCCGCACGACATCAGGTAGATCAGGCTCGGGGCATTGCGTGCAATGTCGCTGGCGCCCATTTTCTGCACGTAGTCGGCATTGGTCAGGGACATCAGCAAATAGCCGGTGAGGCCCAAAAACACCAGCAACGGTATGCCGCTGCGCAGCCCGGCGCGCACTTCCACCCAGGCTTCACGCATCAACAGAGCAAAGGTATTCATGCCTCGCCCGCCTCGCCGGCCTGGGCCAGCGCCAGGTAATAGATATCTTCCAGGCGCGGCGTGTGGGGCGTGAAGCGCGGATCAGCCGGGCGCTCGCCGTGCACGATTACCCGGCTGCCAACGGGGCTTGCGGCCACATGCAAGGCAGGCGGCAGCGGCTCACCACGGGCGAATGAAGCCTCCCACAAGCGGCCCTGTTCGGCGCGCAGCAAATCTGCCGGACGACCTTCGATGATAATCCGCCCCCCGGCCAGCACCGCCAGGCGGCTGCACAGGTTCTCGACGTCTTCGACGATATGGGTCGACAACAGCACGATCGACTCGGCCGCCACATCCGCCAGCACCCGGTGAAAGCGGTTGCGCTCGGCCGGGTCGAGGCCGGCGGTGGGCTCATCGACAATCAACAGGCGCGGCGAGCCGATCAGGGCCATGGCAATGCCGAAGCGGCGCAACATGCCCCCCGAGTAAGTGGCGAGGGCGCGGTGCGCAGCGTCCTGAAGGTTGACCTTGGCCAGCAGGCCTTCGACTTCCTCACGGCGCTGGCGGCTGTCGGTGCGCCCCTTGAGCCAGGCGAACCGCTCAAGCAAATCTCGCGCACTCACCCCCGGGTACGCACCCAACTGCTGCGGCAGGTAACCCAAGCGGCGGCGCAACTGCCCGGGCTCGGCGAGCACATCCAGCCCATCCAGTTCGATGCTGCCGGCGTCCGGTTGCTGCAAGGTTGCCAGGGTGCGCATCAGGCTGCTTTTGCCCGCGCCATTGGGGCCGAGTAAACCGTACATGCCAGGGCCCACATTCAGGTCCACGCCGCGCAACGCTTGGACGCCATTGTTGTAGCGCTTGCGCAGACCGCGCACTTGTAAACCTGAATCGACTGACATCCACACCTCCATCAAGGGTCAAGCCCTGCAAAAGGGCGGCGAGCGACGGTAGTCAAGGGCGGCGGCGCGGCGCTACCCGATTCAAGTCATTTTCCAACCGTATCCCGCGCACTGATCGCCGCCATGGCCCGCCCCGGCGCCGCTGTCCCCCGCGCCAGGCAAACGGATTCGGGGCAAAAACGATTCGATGCGGGTAGTCCACACAATGAGAATGACTAGCATCTTCTTCCACGCAGTTACCTGCCTTCAGCGCCTGGGCCAACGCCGGCCCGGGCCCTAGCGATGAGAAGACGTTGAGCCATGGCCACTCCCAGCACCTCAACCGCAACACTGTTGCGCCGTTCCCTGTCCGAAGCCCTGGGCCAGCCTGCCGAGCAGATCCCCCTGGAGGCCAACCTGATTGAATGGGGGCTCGATTCGGTGACCCTGATCCGCCTCGCCGGCCAATGGCGCCGCCAGGGCCTGGCCGCACGGTTCGCCGAACTGGTGGCCGACCCACGCCTGTGCGCCTGGCTGACGCTGCTGGACACCGAGCCGGTGACGCCCGCGCCCACCCATAGCCATGCGCACGACGGCCTACCCTTTGAACTGGCGCCCATGCAGCACGCGTACTGGATCGGCCGTGCGCCTGGGCAACAGCTAGGCGGTGTGGCGGCGCATTTCTATAACGAATTCGACGGCCACGACGTAGACCCGCTCCGCCTGGAAACCGCCGTACAGGCCTTGCTGGCACGCCACCCCATGTTGCGTGCGCAGTTTCTGGAAGAGGGTCGCCAACAGATCCTGCCCCGCAGCCCATGGCCGGGGCTGAAGGTGCATGACCTGCGCCAGGCCGATGCCACACAACTGCAACAGCAACTGCAAGCCTTGCGCGCCGCGCTGTCCCATCGCCAGTTGGCGGTAGAACACGGCCAGGTGCTGGATATTCAGCTCTCGCTTTTACCCCACGGCACCCGCCTGCACCTGAACCTGGACATGCTCGCCGCCGACGCCTTGAGCCTGCGCACCCTGCTGGGCGACCTGGTGCAGTTGTACCGCCAACAGCCCCTGCCCCCGCTGGCCTACAGCTTCCCGCGCTACCTGGCCGACCTGCGTCAGGAACAGGCCAGCCCCGAGCACCGAGCACGTCACCAACACGCCCGCGACTATTGGTTGCAGCGCCTGGAAACCCTGCCCGGCGCCCCGCGCCTGCCCATCAAGCCCCAAGGCGATGAGCGCCAAGTGCGTCGCCGTCATCATTGGCTGGCGCCGTCCCAGCGCCAAGCATTTGAACGCCACGCCCGCGAGCACGCCCTCACCCCGGCCATGGCCCTGGCGGCGGTGTTTTGCGAAGCCCTCGGCGCCTGGTGCGAGACGCCCGAGCTGTTACTCAACCTGCCGCTGTTCAACCGCACGCCGTTGCATGAGGACGTCGAGCGCCTGGTCGGTGACTTTACCTCCTCGATCCTGCTGGCCTGGGATGGCCGTGTGACCGGCACCTTCGCCGCCCGTGCCACAGGGCTGCAACGACGCTTCCACAGCGATGCGACCCACATTGAATTTACCGGGCTGGAGGTGTTGCGCGAGCTGTCGCGCCTGCGTGGTGAGCAAGTCCTGGCACCCGTGGTGTACACCAGTGCCCTGGGCCTGGGGGAGTTGTTCGCTGAGGGGGTGCAGGAGAGTTTCGGCCAGCCGGCCTGGATCATTTCCCAAGGCCCGCAAGTGTGGCTCGACGCCCAAGTCACCGAGCTGGACGGCGGCATTCTGGTTAACCTCGATGCCCGTGAAGGGCTGTTCGCCGAAGGCGTCCTGGATGGAATGTTCGACGCCTATACAGGCCTGTTGCAACGTTTGTGTCATGACGCAGCAGCCTGGGATCAGGCGACCCCGGCGCTGATCCCCAGCCGCCAGTTGGCCGAGCGCAGCGCCGCCCAGGGCCACGTCACGACGCTGCCGAGCCAACGCCTGCACGAAGGCTTTTTCACCCAGGCCCGGCTGACGCCTGCCCTCCCAGCCCTGTTGTACGGCGACCACGCCCTCAGCTATGGCGAGTTGGCCGAGCGCGCCCTGCGGGTTGCGGCGTACCTGGAGGGCCAGGGCCTGCAACACGGTGACGTGGTCGCCCTGCAACTGCCCAAGGGCCCCGAGCAGGTGATCGCCGTACTGGGCATCCTCGCGTGCAGCGCCACCTACCTGCCTATCGGCATCGACCAGCCCGCTGCGCGCTGCCGCACGATCTGCGACAACGCCGGTGCCCGCCTGCTGCTTACCCAACTACCGCAGGCTGGCAGCGCACTGGCGGCGCCACGGGCCGGTGTGGTCAGCGACCTGGCCTATATCCTCTACACCTCCGGTTCCACCGGTGAACCCAAGGGCGTAGAGATCAGCCACCTGGCCGCCGCCAACACCCTGGAGGACCTGCAACGGCGCTTGCAGCTCAACCACGATGACCGAATCCTGTCGCTCTCGGCGCTGGAATTCGACCTGTCGGTATTCGACCTGTTTGCCCCACTGGCCTGCGGCGCGGCGGTGGTGTTGATCGAGCCCCAGGCCCAACGCGATGCCCTGCGCTGGCGCGAACTGGCCACTCAACACCGCGCCACCGTACTCAATTGCGTGCCGGCGCTGCTCGACATGCTGCTCGGCTGTGCCGATGCTCCGTTGCCCCTGCGTGCAGTCTTGCTGGGCGGAGACAAGGTCGCGCCGGAATTGGCGCCACGCCTGTGGGCCCAAGCCCCCGGTTGCCGCTTCATGGCCCTGGGCGGTGCGACGGAAGCGGCGATTCACTCGACGCTGTTCGAAGTCGTGCCCGGCCAGGCGTTGCACTGGCACTGCCTGCCGTACGGCAAACCCTTGGATAACGTCAGCCTGCGCATCGTCGACCCGCAGGGTCATGACTGCCCGGACTGGGTGGCCGGCGAACTGTGGATTGGCGGGGCCGGAGTGGCCCAGGGTTATCGTGGCGACCCAGTGCGCAGTGCCGAACGCTTTGTGGTTTACAACGGCCTGCGCTGGTACCGCACCGGCGACAGTGCGCGCTACCACCCCGACGGTACGGTCGAGTTCCTGGGGCGTAGCGACTTCCAGCTCAAGCTGCACGGCTACCGTATCGAGGCCGGTGAAGTGGAACACGCGCTGCTGGCCTGCCCCGGCGTCGACCAGGCGGTGGCGCTGCTCGTGGGCCAGCACCTGGCGGCGGTGGTGCGCCTGGCGAATGGCCCGATGCAACCTACCGCGTTGGAGTTCCCCGGCCTGGCCGAGCGCCTGCCGGCCTACATGATTCCAAGCCTGATCCTCGGCTGCGCGCAATGGCCGTTGACCACCAATGGCAAGGTGGACCGCAAGGTACTCCACGGCTGGCTGGCGGACCATCGCGGCACTTACCAGGCCTTGCTGTCGCCGCCCTGCGGCGCCATTGAACAACAGGTGGCCCGCGCCTGGCAGCAGTTGCTCGGCTGTGGCGAGGTGTACCGGGAGCACAACTTCTTCGCCCTGGGCGGCGACTCCCTGAGCGCCACGCGCCTGGTGCGCCTGTTAACCGAACAAGGGCTGGGCGGCGCACGAATCGCCCAGGTATTCACCAAGCCAGTACTGGCGCAGTTCTGCGCCGACCTGCATCAACAGGCCCAGGCCGAACCGCAACGCACCGTTGTCCCGGACCTGGCCCAACGTCACGCCCCCTTCCCTATGACAGAAGTGCAGCAAGCCTACTGGCTGGGTCGTGACCCGAGCCTGGTATTGGGCGGGGTGAGCTGCCATTTCTACCGCGAATACGACGTCGAAGACCTCGACCTGCCGCGCCTGCAAAACGCCCTCGGGCGCCTGATCGAACGCCACGAAATGCTGCGTGCGGTGTTCGATCAAACAGGCCAGGCACGCATCCTTCCCCAAGTACCCACCTTCGTGATCGGCCAACGCTACGTTTGCGTCGAAGACCTGCGTGAGCACTGTGCCCACCGCGTGTTCGATCCCGCCCAGTGGCCGCTGTTCGATGTGCAGGCGGTGACCCAAGGCCGGCATACCCGCCTGGCCATCAGCCTGGACAACCTTATCCTCGACGCCCTCAGCATCCTGCGGTTCTATGCCGAACTCGACGCGTTGTATCGCGAACCGACGCTGGCCCTGCCACCGCTGCAGTTGTCCTTTCGCGACTACCAGATTCAGGCCGGCGTGGAACCCACCGAATTGCGCGCCGCGCAGCAGTTCTGGCAAGAACGCCTGCCCACCTTGCCGCCGCACCCGCAACTGCCCCTGGCTGCCGACCCCGCAAGCCTGGGCCGACCGCGCTTCGAGCGCCTGCAAGGTCAGGTCAAGGCCCAGGCCTGGCAAGCAATCCTGGCCAAGGCCCAACAGCACAGCCTGACCGCCTCGGCGGTGCTGCTCTGTGCGTTTGCCGAAACCCTCGGGCGTTGGAGTACGCGGCCGGACCTGAGCCTCAACCTCACGCTATTCGACCGCCGGCCTGTGCATCCGCAGATCGATCAGGTGATGGGCGACTTCACCTCCCTCACCCTGCTCGGCTACGTGCCCGTGGCCGGCGAACGCTGGCTCGACCGCGCCAGGCGCA
Source organism: Pseudomonas sp. MF6751 (assembly GCF_016613265.1). Lineage (NCBI taxonomy): Bacteria > Pseudomonadati > Pseudomonadota > Gammaproteobacteria > Pseudomonadales > Pseudomonadaceae > Pseudomonas > Pseudomonas sp. MF6751. The sequence continues at coordinate 75,432 of NZ_JAENSV010000020.1, read as the reverse complement.
CCCAGCACACCCTTGGCGAAGCCCTGGAACATCGCTGCGTGGGGTCGGTGAGCCTGTTGCGCCAATTGGCGCGCAGCAATGACGAGCACCAGGTGAGCATGCCGGTGGTGTTCACCAGCGCCCTGGGCGTACCGGATGGCACCGCCGCACCGGTGGACGGGCCCTTCGCCAGGCAGGTCTTCGGCCTTACCCAAACCCCGCAGGTGTGGCTCGACCATCAGGTGGTCGAAGCTGACGGCGGCATCGCCTTGAACTGGGACCGCGTGGTCGGGCTGTTCCCCGACGGGCTGGTCGAAGCGATGTTCGACGCCTACCTGCACAGCCTTGACTGGTTGGCCGAACACCCCTGGGACAGCGCCCCGCCCGACCTGCTGCCCCTGGCCCAGGCGCAGGTACGCGCACGGTTGAATGCCCCTGCCGCCAGCGTTGCGCAGGACCCGAGCCTGCACCAGGGCTTCTTCCAACAGGCGCACCAATCGCCGCAACGCCCTGCGCTGTTGTGGGGCGAGCATGGGAGCCTGAGCTACAGCGAACTGGCCGACCGCGCCCTGCGCATCGCCAGCAGCCTGATGGATGCAGGCGTGGCGGCCGGTGACCTGGTGGCAGTCTCCCTGGCCAAAGGCCCGCAACAGATCGCCAGTGTGCTGGGCGTGCTGGCAGCGGGCGCGGCCTACCTGCCGGTGGGGGTCGACCAACCCTTACAGCGCTGCCAGCGCATCCTGCAACAGGCCGGCGTTGGCCTGATCCTCGCCGAGCACGACCCACAACTACCTGGGGTCAAGCACCTCACGCCTTCAAAAGCACAATGCGCCGAACCGTTGTTAGCCCCCCTGGCCATGTGCGCCAACGAACTGGCCTACGTGATCTACACCTCCGGCTCCACCGGCCAGCCTAAGGGCGTGGAAATCACCCACCGCGCCGCGATGAATACAGTGGCCGAGATCAACCGTTGCTGCGGCATCGACGCATCGGACCGTGGCCTGGCGCTGTCAGCACTGGACTTCGACCTGTCGGTGTATGACCTGTTCGGCCTGCTCTCGGTGGGTGGCGCCCTGGTGTTGATCGAAGAAGACCAGCGCCGCGACGCCCGCGCCTGGCTCAAGGCCTTGCAACACCATCGTGTAAGCCTGTGGAACAGCGTGCCGGCGCTGCTCGATATGTTGCTGGAAGCCAACGCGCTTGAGCGCCAAACCCTGGGGTTGAAAGTGGCCCTGCTGTCGGGCGACTGGATTGGCCTCGACCTGCCGCAACGCCTGCGCCAACAGGCACCGCAGTGCCGGTTTATCGCCCTCGGCGGCGCCACCGAAGCCGCGATCTGGTCCAACCACTTTGAAGTCCAGCAGCCGTTGCCGGGCTGGCGTTCAATCCCCTACGGCGTGCCACTGGCGAACCAGGCGTACCGGGTAGTGGACGCCCTTGGCCGCGACTGCCCGGACTGGGTCACTGGCGAGTTGTGGATCGGCGGCGCCGGCGTCGCACGGGGCTATCGCCATGCACCGCAGTTGAATGCCGAGCGCTTTATCGACGGTTGGTACCGCACCGGTGACCTGGGCCGCTACCGGCCCGACGGTTTGCTGGAGTTCCTTGGCCGCGCCGATACCCAGGTCAAGGTCCGTGGCCACCGTATCGAACTGGGAGAAATCGAAGCCGCCCTGGCCCGTCATCCCTGTGTAAACCAGGCCGTGGCGCTGGTCGCGGACACGCGCTTGCTGGCCGCAGTCGCTGCCAGCACCCACGCCGAAGTACTCGCCCAGCACTTGGAACACTGCCTGCCCGCGTATATGCGCCCGGAACAGATCCTGGTACTGGAACGCCTGCCCCTGAGCAGCAACGGCAAGGTGGACCGTCGCGCCTTGCTCGCCCCCTTGGCGGCTGCGGCACAGTCACGCCCCGCGCCGGACGAAGCCCCGTTGAGCGCCGCTGAACAGCGGGTCGCCGAGCTGTGGCAGCAGTTGCTCAACGTGCCCAGCGTGTCACGCCACGACAACTTTTTCCGCTTGGGCGGTGACAGCCTGCTGGCCACGCGTTTTCTCGAAATGCTGCGCAGCCGCCTTGGCCTGGAACTGCCCATGGGCCAGCTGTTTGGTGCCGCCAGCCTGCTGGAAGTGGCGCACGCCCTTGAGCGCCAGCCCACCTCCGACACCGTTGAAGAAGGCCTCATCTGATGCCTGCGCAAACTCCCCCTCCTCCAGGAGCTGTCCCCATGCCCGCCGCCAAACTGTTAAGCGAACTCAAATCCCTGGGCGTCGAGCTCTGGCCCCAGGATGGCCAACTCAAATTCCGTGCGCCACAGGGCCTGCTCAATGCCGAGCGCCTGGCGCAACTGCGTGAGCACAAGCAACAGATCCTGCACCTGCTGCTAACCCAGGAGCGGCCCGAGGTCGTGGCCGACCCGGCTCAGCGCCACGCGCCTTTCCCGCTTACCGACGTACAGAACGCCTACCTGCTCGGGCGCCAGTCTTCGTTCGGCTACGGCAATGTCGCCTGCCACGGTTACCTGGAACTGAGCTGGCCGAGCCTCGACCCGCAGCAGGTGGAACAGGCGTGGAACCACCTGATCGCCCGGCATGACATGCTGCGCGCGGTGATCGCCAGCGAAGGCTCCCAGCGCGTGCTGGCCGAGGTCGCGCATTACCCGCTGGCCGTCACGGACCTGCGCGGCGCCACCCGCCAGCAGCACCAACACGGCGTACAACAGATTCGCCAGTCCATGGAGCAGAAGCTCTACCCGACCGAGGCCTGGCCACTGTTCGAGTTGCGCCTGAGTCGCAGCGACAGTGGTGACACCCTGCACTTTTCCATGGACTCGCTGATCGCCGACTGGGCCAGCGCGCAATTGCTGTTCAATGAGCTGGAGCAGTTGTTGCACGATCCAGAAGCCCGCTTGCCCACCCTGGACATCAGCTTTCGCGACTACCTGCTGGCCGAACGCGGCCTGCTCGAAGGCAGCCGCCACCAACGCGACCGCGACTACTGGCTGGCGCGCATCGACGAACTGCCCGCCGCACCGCAACTGCCGGCGCCCCTGAGCGGCGAAGACACCCGTGTACCGCGCTTTCAACGCCACTCGGCGCAACTCGACGCGTCGCAATGGGCCGCCCTGAAAAGAGCCGCCAGCGCCCTCGGTCTCACCCCTTCCATCGTGGTGCTCAGCACCTATGCCGGCACCTTGCAGCGCTGGAGCCAGCAACCCGCCTTCAGCCTCAACCTGACCCTGCTCAACCGCTTGCCCCTGCATCCGCAGGTGGGCCAGTTGGTGGGGGACTTCACCTCGGTCAGCCTGTTGCAGGTCAACGATCCCCAAGGCCAGGACTTCACCAGCCAGGCACGCCAACTGGGCAATCAATTGTTCGCCGACCTGGAGCATCGGCTGTTTTCCGGCATTCAAGTGATGCGTGAAATCGGCCGGCGTCGCGGCCGGGAAGCTGCCGCCATGCCGGTGGTGTTCACCAGTGCCATTGGCCTGGGGATCGAACCGCCGGCCAGCAGTCAGCGCCGGGTCGGCCACGGCATCACCCAGACACCCCAGGTCACCCTCGACTGCCAAGTGATGGACGACGCCCAGGGCCTGCACATTCACTGGGACGTGCGCCAAGGCGTGTTCCCAGACGGCCTCATCGAGGACATGCAACAAGCCTTCGCTGCCCAACTGCGATTGTTAGCCCTTGACCCGGCTGCCTGGGACCACCCCATGCACGTGCCGCTGCCGGCCTGGCAACAGCGTGAGCGTCTCGCCGCCAATGCCAGCGCCGCCCCGCTGCCCACCGGCCGCTTGCATGATGGCCTGCTGGCCATGGCGTGGGAACGGCCGCAGGCGCTGGCGGTGGTCGATGCCCACGGCAGCCTGACCTACGCCGCCTTGATGGAGCGCGCCCTGGCGGTGGCCGCTGCCTTGTATGCCGCCGGTTGCCGTGCCCAGGAACCGGTCGCAATCCTCATGCCCAAGGGCCGCGACCAAGTGATAGCGGCCTACGGTGTGCTACTGGCTGGCGCTGCCTACCTGCCCCTGGACAGCAACGCCCCGGCCGCACGCCGCGACCGCGTGCTGCACAGCGCCCAGGTTCGGCATGTGCTCGGCTGTTCCCAGGCGCTGCCCCAAGTGCCTTTACCCGACGGTCTGGCTTGGCATGCCGTCGACCAATTGGCCCCAGCGATACAGGACTTCCCGGCACCCGACGGCAGCCCCGACGACCTTGCCTATGTGATCTACACCTCAGGCTCCACCGGGGAGCCCAAAGGCGTGATGATCAGCCATCGCGCCGCCCTCAATACCGTGCAGGACATCAACCGGCGCTTTGAAGTCAGCACAACTGACCGCGTGCTGGGCCTGGCGCAACTGAGTTTCGACTTGTCGGTGTATGACCTGTTCGGCCCGCTTGCGGTCGGCGGCACCCTGGTGCTACCCGACCCGGCACGCGGCGCCGACCCGTCGCACTGGGCCGAGCTGGTGCAGCGCCATCAGGTGACGCTGTGGAATTCGGTACCGGCGCAGCTGCAGATGCTGGCCCACTACCTGCAGGCCGAGCCACGGCCTTTGGACAGCCTGCGCCTGGCGCTGCTGTCGGGGGACTGGATCCCATTGAACCTGCCGCCCCAACTGCAAGCGTTGTTGCCAAGCCTGGCCCTGGTGGCCTTGGGTGGCGCCACCGAAGCCTCGATCTGGTCGAACCTGCACCCCATCGGCGCGATTGATCCGGCGTGGCGCAGCATTCCCTACGGCCTGCCGCTGGCCAACCAGGGTTTTCGCGTGCTGGACAGCCAATGGCGTGATGCGCCCACCTGGGTGCCGGGTGACCTGTACATCACCGGCGTCGGCCTGGCCCAGGGTTACCTGGGCGATCCAGCATTGAGCAACGCCCGGTTTTTAGCCCACCCGCTCGACGGCCAGCGCCTGTATCGCACCGGTGACCGTGGCCGCTACTTGCCGGGGGGTGAGCTGGAGTTTCTCGGCCGTGAAGACGGCCAGGTCAAGATCCGTGGCCATCGTGTGGAGCTGGGCGAAATCGACGCCGCGTTGCTCGCCACGCCAGGCGTAGACAGTGCCGTCAGCCTGCTCAACGGCGAGCTGCTGGCCTTCGTCACCGCCGCGCGTGTCGAACCCGAACCGCTGCCGGGCGCGCCGTTGCTGAGCGCGGTGCAGCGTTACGCCGACAGCCAGGTCGGCAGCTTCGATGCACAGCAGGTACGCGACTATCAGGCCGACCTCAACGCCGCGGCATTGAGTTCCATGCTGGAGGTGATGCGCAAGGCCAAGCTATTTGGTGGTGCGTTGGCCGAGCCGGATACGGCCGCCATCCTGCAGGCCCTGCAAGCGCAACCCCGCCATCATTGGCTGGTACGCCGCTGGTTAGCGGCCTTGTGTAACGCGGGCCTGTTGCAACGCGAACAGTCCCGCTATCGCCTGCTGCACAGCGGGCCGACCCCGGCGCTGGCCTGGGGCCGGGTGGAACAGGCGGTCGCATGTGGGTTATGCAGCCAGGCGCTGCTCGACTACCAGCTCGACCATGTGCGGCAACTGCCACAACTGCTGCGTGGCGAGGTCAACCCGTTCGACCTGTTGTTCCCCCAGGGCCAGCAAGACCTGGCGTTGCAGCTGTACGGCGGGGATGCCGTCTCGCGCTACAACAACCACAGCATCGCCGCGTTGATCAACCGCCTCGCCACCCACCATGAGGGCGACGGCCCGCTGCGCATCCTGGAGATCGGCGCGGGCACCGGGGCCACCAGCGCCCCGGTGATCAGCCTGCTTGATGGCTTGGAAGTGGATTACCTGTTCACCGACATGACCGCATTCTTCCTGCCGGCGGCCAAGCAACGCTTTGCCGACCACCCCTGGGTACGTTACGGCGTGCTGGACATTGACCAGGCCATTCGCCCACAGGGCTTGGCCAGCAACAGCGTGGACATCGTGCTGTGCGCGGGCATGCTCAACAGCGTCAAGGACATCGACAACGCCCTCGACCAGATCAGCGAATTGCTCAGCCCCGGTGGCTGGCTGGTGTTCAGCGAACCGACCGGTGAGTGGCCCGCCATCTTGCTGACCCAGGGCTTCATGATGACCCCGGTGGGCGGTGACCATGACCAGGGCCGCAGCGGCTTGCGCAGCGCCGAGACCTGGCAGGCACGGGTGCAGGCACTGGGTGGCGAAAGCCTGCCAGCCCTGCCCCACACCGACCACCCGCTGGCGGCTCTCGGCATGCAGGTGTTCGCCGCACGCTTGAAGGCCGGTTTCCAGCGCTTGAGCGTTGAGCACCTGCGCCGCGCCCTGGCGCAGCGCCTGCCGGACTACATGCTGCCGGCACACCTGCAAGTGCTCGACCGCCTGCCCCTGACCGCCAACGGCAAGGTCGACCGCCAGACCCTGGCCCACTGGCGCCCCGCGGTGGATGCCCAGACCGAAAGCAGCCAGGACGCGCCCAGCGACCCGCTCACCGCCGAGCTGTGCCGGGTGTGGGCCGAGGCCCTGGGCCTGGCGCAAATCGGCGCGGACGACAGCTTCTACGAGAAAGGCGCCGATTCGCTGATCCTCGCCCGCGTCGCCGGCCAGTTGCGTGAACAACTGCCCCAGGCCCACAGCCTGAGCTACGACACGCTACTGCGACAAATGCTCAACGAGCCAAATGTTCGCGCCCTGGCGCGCCTGCTCAACCACGGCCAAAGCACACCTGCCGCTGCGGCGCCTGACCAAGCGCAGCGCGCGCCCCACAGTAACGCCCTGGTGGTGCCGTTCGGCGGTGGCGAGAGCGGCCCGGTGCGGGTGATGTTCCATGCCGCCCTGGGCACGTTGGACTATTTCCAGCACCTGGGCCGTGCACTGGCGGCTCAACAGGCCGGCCCGGTGATTGGCTTTGCGGTGGCCGACACCGCGCAATACCTGGCGCTGGAACCCAAGCGCCTGATCGAAAGTGTGGCCCAGGACTATGCCGATCGTTTGATCGCCGACGGCCATCAACGCTTCCAGTTGATCGGCTACTGCCTGGGCGGCCTGCTCGCCACCGAAGTTGCCCGGCGCCTGCTGGAACGCGGCATGGAGGTGGTAAACCTGAGCCTGATCGACAGCATCCCGATGTTCATCGACACCGACGAAGAGCTGGCCTATGAGGCGATCTTCGTGCCCAACCTCAACCTGGACCCGGTGAAAACCGTGTTCGGCGCGCATATCGAAGACTACGACGTGTACCGCGCCATCGACCTGTTGATGGCCCGCGACAACCGCCGCGTACCCGCTGGCGCCATGGCCGCCCTGAGCGGCGATCCCGGCCTGGAGGCGCTGGCGCTGGCGGTGCAGCAACAGTCGGCACGCAGCCAGGAGGAGCGCCTGGCCGAGTACGCACGCCTGGCGTCTGGCCAGGCCGGCGTGCCCATCGGCCCCGAGCTGGTACCGACGCTGTTTCGCGTGTGCCGCCACAGCATGCGGGCGGCGCGGTTCGACCCGCCGCCGTTCCTCGGCAACATGACCTACCTGCGCTGCCTGGAGCAGCAATCGTTCGGTATCACCGGCGGCGTGGGGCACCTGGCAGCACCGTTCTGGGAAGACGCGTGCCTGGGTCAATTCACCCTGATCGACGTGCCCGGCAACCATTTCAGCGTGATCGAACCACCCCACGTGAACACCGTCACGACCCACCTGCTTGAGGCCCTAGGGAAAAACTCATGACCACCGCCCTGGATACCCTCAAACGCCCGGTCAACCGCATGATTCGCCTCGGCGTGGTGTTCGCCGCGATGGGCGCGCTGGTCAACCTGGTGCCCTTTATCGGCCTCACCGAACTGGGCCGCTTGCTCCTCGCGGGCAACACCGACAGCCCCACGCTGTGGCGGTGGGCGGCCCTGGTAGTCATTGCCCTGAGCCTGGGTTGGATGGCCAGCGGCGTGGCGCTGTGGCTGACCCACCTGGCCGACCATCGCCTGCAATCGAGCTTGCGCGAAGCCATGGTGCGCAAGCTCGGCCGCGTGCCGTTGGGGTGGTACACCGACACTACCTCGGGCGCGGTGCGCAAGGTAGTGCAGGACGACCTTGAAGACCTGCACCACCTGGTCGCCCACCACGCGGTAGAACTCACCGCCGCCATTGTCACGCCGCTGGCGGGGCTGGTATGGCTGGCCACGTTGAACTGGCGCCTGGCGCTGCTGGCGGTGCTGACTCTGCCGATCTATGCGGTGGCCTACAGCCTGATGATGCGCGGCTTCGGCGCCAAGATGCAGTTGCTCGACAAGAGCATGACGCGGGTCAGCGCAGCGATTGTCGAGTTTGTCCACGGCATTGCCGTGGTCAAGGCGTTCGGCCAGGTGGGTCAGGCCCATCGCAGCTATCAACAGGCGGTCAATCAGTTCAGCACCCAGTACGCCGGTTGGGTCAAGCCGCTGCTGCGCCTGGAGGCGTTTTCGTCGATGGCCCTGAGCGTGCCAGTGATTCTGCTGATCAGCCTGGGGGTGGGCAGCGTGATGCTGGCCCAGGGCTGGATCACCCCGTTGCAACTGTTCGCCGAAACCCTGGTGGCGGTGGTGATTCCGCAGTCGTTGCTGGTGATCAACCAAAGCCTCACCGCGCAACGAACCGCCCTGGCCGCAGCCGACCGTATCGAAGCGCTGCTGGAGGTCGACGAACTGCCCTCGCCCAAGGTGTGCAGCTCCCCACAGGGCAGAGACATACGCTTTGAACAAGTGCAGTTCGGCTATGACCCCGCGCACCTGATCCTCAAGGGCGTCGACCTGCACTGCCCGGCCGGCAGCGTGACGGCGCTGGTGGGGGCTTCCGGTGCGGGCAAGTCAACCCTGGCCAAGCTGGTGCCGCGTTTTCACGACGTGAACGCCGGGCGAGTCTGCGTGGGCGGTGTGGATGTGCGCGAGATCGACCCGCGCCAGCTCTATCAGCACGTAGGGTTCGTGTTGCAGGACGCGCAACTGGTGCACGGTACCGTCGCCGACAACCTGCGCCTGGGCCGCCCCGAGGCCAGCGATGCCGAGGTCGAGGCGGCAGCGCGGTCGGCGCAGATTCATTCGCGCATCCAGGCCCTGCCCCGGGGTTACCAGTCGGTGATCGGCGAGGACGCGATTTTTTCCGGCGGCGAGGCCCAGCGCCTGTCCATCGCCCGCACGTTATTGGCCGACACGCCGGTGCTGATCCTCGATGAAGCCACCTCCCACGCCGACCCCGAGTCCGAAGCCTTGATCCAGGATGCCTTGTCCGCCCTCGCTCGGGGCCGCACGGTGCTGGTGATCGCACACCGCCTGGCCAGTATCTGCGGCGTCGACCAGATCGTGGTGCTCGACCAGGGTCGCGTCATTGAAAGCGGGCGCCATGAACAGCTGCTGCAGGCCAACGGTGCCTACGCCCGGCTGTGGCGCGCCAGCGCCGAAACCACCGCCCCCGACCTGGAGATGTCCTTGTGATCCGCAGCCTCGTGACTTTATTGGGCCCGGCCCATGCCGCACGCTTGTACCGCTACCTGGCCTGGCTGGTGACCAGTGCCGTGCTGCAAGGGGTAGCCGTCGCGTTTCTGGTGCCGATCCTGCACGCGCTGTTTGCCGGTGACCTGCGCAGTGCCTGCCTATGGCTCGCCGGCCTGGCGGCGATGGCGGTGCTGACCTGCATTGCCCATTACCAGCAGGCCATGAAAGGCTTTGCGCTGGCCCTGGTGGTGTTGACCACCTTGCACGAGCGTCTTGGCCAGCACCTGGTGACCCTGCCCCTGGGCTGGTTCAACTCGGAAAAGGTCGGGCGCCTGTCGCGCAGCGCCACCAGCGGCACGCTGATGGTCACCGGCTTGTTTGCTCACTACCTGGGGCCAGTGGTGTCAGGTGTGGTGGTGCCGGCTACGGTGGCGTTGACCCTGTTCGTGTTTGACTGGCGCCTGGGCGTGACCGCGGTACTGTGCGCGCCGCTGATCTACTTTGCCCACCACTGGTCTGCGGCCGCCATCGGCAGCAACGATGCGCAGGTAGAGGCCGCCGCGACGCTGGCGGGTAACCGCGTGGTGGAGTTTGCTCGCTACCAGCAAGTGCTGCGCGCTTTCGGTCGCACCCAGGAGGGGTACGCACCTTTGCAGGCTGCCAACCTGGCGCAGAAACACGCCGGCGGCTCGATGCTGTCCCAGACCTTCCCGAAACTGCTGGCCGGTGGCTTGACGGTGCAACTGGCGTTTGCGCTGCTGGTGGGCGTGGGCATCGCCCTGGCCAGCCACGGCGAAATCGACGCCATCCAGTTGGTCGCCCTGCTCGCGCTGGCGGCGCGGTTTGTCGGGCCATTGGCCGAAGCGGCGGCGCGCAGCGGCTTGTTGCGCATGGCGGGCAACGACCTGGAACAACTGGTGAGTATCCTGCGCGAGCCGCCGTTGCCAGAGCCCGCCGTCAGCCAGCCCTTGACGGCGCCTGGCAGCCTGGCCTTCGACCAGGTCAGTTTCGCTTACCCCAGCGGGCCCAAGGTATTGCACCGCCTGTCGTTCAACGCCCCGGCCCACACGATGACCGCAATCGTCGGCGCCTCGGGCTCCGGCAAGACCACCGTCACGCGTTTGCTGATGCGTTTTTTCGATGCCAGCGAGGGCAGCGTCAAGGTGGGTGGCGTGGACGTTCGTGAACTGTCCAACGCAGCGCTGATGGCCCAGCTATCCCTGGTGATGCAGGACGTCTACCTGTTCGACGACAGCCTTGAGGCCAACATCCGCGTCGGCAGCCCCGACGCCAGCGCCGAACAAGTCGCCGAAGCGGCACGGCTGGCCGGCGTCGATGAAATCGTCGCGCGCTTGCCCCAGGGTTGGAACACCTCTGTGGGGGAAGGCGGTACGGCGTTATCCGGCGGCGAACGCCAACGCGTGTCCCTGGCCCGCGCTTTGCTCAAGCGGGCGCCCATCGTGCTGCTGGATGAAGCCACAGCGGCCCTCGACCCGCACAACGAAGCCTTCGTGCAAGCGGCCATTGGCAGCCTGATGCAAAGTGCCACGGTGCTGGTGATCGCCCATCGCCTGCCAACCATCATGGCCGCCGACCAGATCCTGGTGCTGGATGAAGGATGCCTGGTGGAGTCTGGCACCCATGCCCAATTATTGGCCCGAGGCGGTCGCTACGCCGGGTTCTGGCATGACCGTCAGCGTGCCGGTGGCTGGCGCTTGAACGCCGAGGCCAAGCCATGCTGATCGGGGTGTTGGGCGCCAGTGGCGACGTGGGCCTGGCCAGTGCCCAGGCGTTGTTGACCCTGGGGATGAGCGATCTGCGCCTGGGCGGGCGCGATGCCGTCAAGGGCGCACACTGCATGCACCTGCTCCTGCAGCAATGGCCACAAGCGCGCCTGCAGTGGGCCTCGGTGGACTTCAACGACGCAAAAGCCATGGCTGCATTCGCCCGTGGCTGCGACGTGCTGCTCAACTGCGCGGGCCCATCCTGGCAGCTACAAGACCGTGCCGCCCACGCAGCGCTGCGGGCCGATGCTCATTACGTCGATGCCGCCGCCCCTGAGCAACTTGACCCGGCCCACTGGCGTGGCCGTTGCGCGGTGCTGGGCGCCGGTTTGCAACCGGGGCTTACCGGCCTGCTGCCGCGCTGGCTGGCCGAGCAAGGGTTTAGCCAAGTGCAGCGCCTCACCAGCTATTTCGGTTTGCGCGACCACTTCACTCGTGTGGCCGCCGATGACTTTTTGCAAGGCGCAGTGGATGGCAGCAGCGAACCGCTGGCAGCCTGGGAGCACGGCCGGCGTCATCGCGCCTTGCGCCGGCAACGCGACGTGTCGGTGCCCTGCTTTCCCGGCCGGGTTCACCTGCTGCCGTACCTCAACCTTGAGGGCGAACGCCTGGCCATGGACCTCAACCTGGACGCCGGCCAATGGTTCAACGTGATCGCCGACGGCCACGTTCTCAAAGCCCTCGACCAGGCCCATGGTTTGCCACGGGCCGACGCCGTGCAGCGGTTGTGCGAAGCCAGCCGGCTCGACCTCAGCGGCCAGGCGCCCTTCGTCACCCTGCTGCTGCAACTCGATGGAATGCACCACAACCAGGCCCTGACCCGCAGCCTGGTGCTCAGCGGTGCGGGCAATGCAGCGCTGACCGCCGCCATGGCAGCGGCCACGGTCATCAGCGTGGTGGAAGGTGAAATCCGCGCCGGCTGCCATGCCGCCGCCCAGGTCCTGCCGCCCGCCGCCAGCCTTGAACGCCTGCTGCGCACCTCGGCGATTCAGGCCCTGAACCTGCTGCACAGCCCGCTCGATCAACTGCATACCGCCGACGAAGGTTGCCTATGAACACGGCGTTGAACGAGCTGGAACAGCTGAGCCTGGGCGTGATGGCCCAGGTGTTGCTGCACACCCAAGCATTGCCGCTACAGGTATGGCGCAACGCCGAACAGGTCAACCAGGCGCTGGGCACAGCGGCGCGCCATGCCTGGGTGGTACGGCGTTGGCTGGTGGCGTTGGGCGGTGCGGGCCTGCTGCGCGAAGCCGGTGAACGGGTGGCCTGGCGCACGCCGCCACCTGACCCGCAGCTCGGTGAATTGCCACGCCTGTATGGCGCGCTGGGCTTTCCCGCCAGCATGGCGCGCCTGCACACCCAAGTCATCGAGTGCCTGCCCGACCTGCTGCGTGATCAGTTCACCCTCACCCACTTGCTGATGCTCGGCGGCGACCCGGTAAAGGTATTGAGCGCCTACCAGCACAACCACTTCACCGCAACTATCAATCAAGCCCTGGCTGATCGCGCGCGGCAAATCAGCGCCGCTGACGGGCAGCTAAGGGTGCTGGAACTGGGCGGCGGTGCCGGCGGCACCACCGACGCAGTGCTGGCGGCGTTGCAAGCGTGCGAAAAGGACTATCGCTTCACCGACATCAGCTCGCTGTTTACCGGCGCCGCGCACCGCCAGTTTCGCCTTGAGACGGGCATGCAGTTCGGCCTGCTCGACCTCAATCGCAGCTTCAGCAGCCAGGGCATATTGCCCGGCACCCAGGACCTGGTGATCGCTGGCAACGCGCTGCACAACGCCCGCGACCTGCCCTACAGCCTTGGACAGATCCGCAGCAGCCTTCGAGACGGCGGCGCCTTGCTGTTCAGCGAATCCATCGCCGACAACCCGGCGATGCTGACCTTCATGCACCTGTTGCTGTCGCCCGCCGCCGATGCGCCGTTGCGCCCCCACGATGAAGCCTTCATGGCCGCCGATGGATGGGACCTGGCCTTGCAGGCCACAGGTTTTGAGTTGCTTGAGGTATGGCCCCGCGCGTGCGACCCGCTCGCCGCCGCGGGGCAACGCTTGTTTCATGCCATAGGAGTTTGAGGATGAATGTCGATACCTTGCTCATCGACCTGCCCGCCGGAGCGCATCCGTGGCGTCTGCCGACCTTGACCGACCTGGGCGCGCATCAACAGGCACCGGCACGTTTGCTGGCGGTGCTTGAACGCCAGCGCCCGGCGGTGGTAGTGATGAGCGCCGAGCAGTTGGAGCGCCTGCTGGACTTTCCCGCCCTGGCCTTGAGTGATCTGAGCCATCTGGAGCAGTTGGTGTTCGTCAGCGAGCGCCCCGGCGACTGGCAACTGGCCGAACGCGCCGCAGCCCAACTGGATTGCCACGTGCAGGGTTTCACCGAAGAGGGACGCGACCTGGCCGACCTCAAGCGTGAACAACAGCGCTGGTGTGAGCGGGCCCTGGGGCACCCTCAGGTGAGTGCAGTTGCGCTGCACGGCCAGACCCTGTTCGCCGTGCCCCAGCGTTGTGAAGCGACTGCGGTGGACGATCATCTCGACGCAACCGAGGCAGCTGTCAATCAGCAGTTCAGCGTCACGCAATTGAACCAGGCCGTGCAGTTGAACCAACGCTTGAGCCACGCGGCCTTGCTGTCGATGCTTAACGGCCTGGAGCAATGCGGCTTGCTGCCGGCGCCGCTCAATGATGTGGCCCAAAGCCTGGCCAATGCCGGCATCGCTCCTGGTCACCGGCCCTTGATCGCACGCTGGCTGGACGTGTTGCACACCCAGCAACTGCTGCAGCGCAAGGGCGATCACCTGTATCCCAGCCTCGACGCCAGCGCCTGGAGCACCGCCACGTTGGAAGACCTTTGGGCACAGTTGAGCCTGGACTGGGCACAAAACACTGGCGGCAGCACCACCCTTGACTATGCACGGGACAATGCCCGCCAGTTGCCAGCGCTGATGCGCGGCGAGTGCGCCGCCGTGCACCTGCTGTTTCCCCAAGGCCGCACCGATCGCGCAGCGGCGCTGTACCGCGAAAGCCTGGCGGCGCAATACCAGCATCGCAGTGTGGCGCATTGGGTGGGTGCCTGGGCAGCGCGCCAACCCACCGATGCGCCGTTGCGGGTGCTGGAGGTCGGCGCCGGCACCGGCTCCACCACCCAGGCGGTGTTGCCGGCCCTGGCCAATGTAGCGGTGGACTACCTGTGCACCGACGTGTCGCGCTACTTCAGCGAACAGGCCGCCGAGCGCCTGCACGCCTGGCCATGGGTGCGCCACGGCGTGTTCGATATCGACCGCCCTGCCCTGGCCCAGGGTTATCACACTCAAAACTGGGACTTGATTGTCGCCGGCGGTGTACTCAATGCCGCCCGCGACACCGAGCGCTCCCTGGCCATTCTACTGACCTTGCTCAGGCCGGGCGGCTGGCTGGTGTTCAGCGAGCCGACCCAGGAGGAATTCTGGGTGATGGCGTCCCAGGCCTTCATGCTTAACCAGGCCAGCGATGAACGTGCACTCAGCAGCTGCACCTTCCTGGACCTCAACCAGTGGCAAGGCGCCCTGGCCCGTGCCGGCTTTCAGGGCAACCGCAGCCTGCCCGCCGCCCATCACCCGTTGGCGCGCCTGGGCCATCGCGTCTTCGTCGCCCAAGTGCCCGAGCAACGCCTGAGCCGTGCCGCGCTGGCGGCCCACCTGGAACATCCCGACCTGCAGCTTGAACTGCTCGACCGTCTGCCCGACCTGCCTACCGCCAAGGACTTGCCATGACCCCGCTGGCCTACCCCTTCAACGCCTTCACCGACCTGGCTCTAGCTGAGCCTTATCGCCATGCCCAGCAAGCGCCCGGCCTGCTGCGTATCCAGATGCCCATTGGCGCGCCCGCCTGGCTCGCCACCCGCTATGACGATGTGCGCCAGGTGCTGGGCGACCGGCGTTTCAGCCGTAGCGAGGCGTTTCGCCATGACGATGCACCGCGGGCGTTCCCACGCATCGCCGGTGGCATTGTGATGATGGACCCGCCGCAGCTGACCCGCATTCGCTCCCGGGCTGCCCAGGCGTTTACCCGGCGCCGCGTCGAAGCCTTGCGCCCCCATGCGCGGGCCTATGCCCACCAGTTGATCGACCGCATGCTCGCCGCAGGCCCGCCGGCCGACCTGGTCAATGACTTTGCCTTGCCGCTGCCCCTGGCGTTGATTTGCCAATTGCTGGGCGTACCGCTGCACGATCGCGAACGTTTCAAACAGTGGAACGACTCGCTGCTGTCGACCCGCCCCGAAGACGCGGCCCTGACGCAACAGCACTTGGGCGAACTCGCGGTGTATATCAAGGGCCTGGTCGCCGAGCGTCGCCGCCACCCCCAGGACGATTTCATGACCGCCCTGGCCCAGGCCGACGAACAAGGCGAGTGTCTGAGCGAGGAACAGCTGCTGCTGTTGTGCATCGCCATCCTGGTCGCCGGCTACGAAGGCAGCGCCTCGCAAATTCCCAACTTCATCCTCGTGCTGCTGGACAACCCGCAGCAATGGCAACAGCTCAAGGCCCACCCCGAGCAGATCCCCCAGGCGGTGGAAGAGCTTTTGCGCTATATCCCGCTGGCCTCGGCGGCAATGTTTGTGCATTACGCCCTGCAAGACATTCAGGTGGGTGAAACCCTGGTGCGTCAAGGCGAGGCGGTATTCGCTTCAATCGGCGCGGCCAACCATGACCCGGCGCGCTTTGCCAACCCACAGGTCCTGGACCTGCAACGCGATACCCAAGGCCATTTCGGTTTCGGCCACGGCCTGCATCATTGCATCGGCGCGGCGCTGGCGCGGGTGGAGTTGCAGGAGGCGTTGCAGGCGCTGGTGCAACGCCTGCCCAGCTTGAAACGCTGCGGGGCAGTACAGTGGAAAACCGCGACCTTTTTTCGCGGTGCCCACTGCCTGCCGGTGACCTGGTCATGAGCCGCCCACGTCAACGCGTGATCGTTGCGGGCACCGCGTTTGGTCGCATTTACCTGCAAGCCCTGGCCCGGGCCCATGAGCGTTATGAGCTGGTGGGGATCCTGTCGCGCGGCAATGCCTACTCCCAAGCCTGCGCCGACCACTACGGCGTGCCACTGTACGAGGCCGTGGAACAGGTGCCGGACACCGTCGATATCGCCTGTGTGGTGGTGCGCTCCGGCGCGACCGGTGGCGCCGGCAGCGAACTGGCCCAGCAGTTGCTGCGCCGTGGCATCCATGTGTTGCAGGAACACCCGGTGCATCACCGCGAAATCGCCGCGTGCATGCAGGCGGCGCGCCAGGGCCAGGCGGCCTACGCGGTGAATACGCTGTACCCCAATATCCTCGCGATCCGGCGCTTTCTCGCGGTAGCCGACTACCTACGCGAGCAACACGGACTGGCCTATATCGACGCGGCCTGTAACAGCCAGGTGGCCTACCCCTTGCTCGACATTCTCGGGCGCCTGGCCGGTGGCCTGCGGCCTTGGGCATTTGCAGCACCCGCCGCCAGCGTCGGCGCACACCCCTTCACGCAGTTGAGCGCCAGTTTCAATGGCGTGCCCATCAGTCTGCGCGTGCAGAACCAAGTGCATCCCCATGACCCGGACAAC
The DNA here is from genome assembly GCF_016613265.1 of Pseudomonas sp. MF6751. Classification (NCBI taxonomy): domain Bacteria; kingdom Pseudomonadati; phylum Pseudomonadota; class Gammaproteobacteria; order Pseudomonadales; family Pseudomonadaceae; genus Pseudomonas; species Pseudomonas sp. MF6751. Next base: position 58,671 of record NZ_JAENSV010000020.1, on the reverse strand, counting down.
CATTCGTTTTTGATGCATCGCCTGGAAGTGGGCTGTGAAGCCGGCGTACTCAGCCTCTGCGATACCCACGGCCCGGTGCTGTGGAACCCGCGCCTGCATGCGCCACGGGACAGCACCGACCGCCTGATCATGGCGGGCACCGGCAGCGAACGACTGGCCGGGCCGACCATGGTGATGCTCGACCCGCAGATACCTGCCAGCTATCACCAGGTGTTCAACCAGGTGTGGCCGGATGCGGTCTGCCTCGCCCTGGACGCGTTGTGCGCCGACATCGAAACGCCCGCGCGCCGCCTGCGCAGCGGCGTGTGGGCCACTGAGGTGTCGATGGCCTGGCGCGAAATGAACAGTCTGATCGGTATGCCCCAGTTGATTGAGCCGCCTGTTCCCCAGGCATTGCCGCTGGCCGAGTTGCACCGCCGCGCCGAGGCCGTACAACCCCCTGGCGCTGACCCCAGCGCTCAACTCTTGGGAGCCCTGCCCTTTTGAATACTGCCCAATTCCGTTCCTCCTGCAGCCACGTATTGCTGTGGGTACGCGACCTGCATCAGGCCGTGGCGAGTTTTCGCGCCGCCGGGTTCGAAGTCACCTACGCCACCGCCGAGGCCCGCGCCCAGCACGCGCACATTTGGTTCAGCCACGGGCCGATCATCGAGTTGCTCACCACGCCGCGCCACGCCTGGCTGTTCAAGTGGCCCATCGACTGCCTGGCCGGGCGTGGCGCCGGCCGGCGCATGTTGCGCTGGGCCGCCCATGGCGAAGGCTTCTGTGACCTGGCGTTGCTGTGCGATGACGCCGCCCTGGCGCCGCGCCTGAAGGGCCTGGCGGCCAGCGGCGTGGCCATGGGCCGCGTGGTGAACTGGCAACGCACCTGTGCAGACGGTAGCCAGACGCGCTTTCGTTTTGTCTACCCGCGCCACGAGCGCCTGCCTTTTCTGGTGACGCCCTACACGCCCACGCAGCATCCGGCGCGGCTGATCCATCCCAACGGCGCCACTGGCCTGGCGGCCATTCACCTTGGCGTGAGCCCCGCCGACCACACCGCCCTAAACCTGCTCGCGGGCGACGACCCTATGTTGCACCTGCAACCGGCCACCCACACCGGCGTCCAGGCGGTGCAGGTCGCCGGCCTGGCGCAACCACTGACCCTGCACGGCGCCCAATTGCTCGGCTGCCCGACTGCCCAAGGAGATCGCCATGCTTGATGGATGCACTGACTGGCCCGAAGATTTTATCCGCCGCTACCGCGAGCAAGGCTACTGGCAAGGCGTGCCCCTGGGCCAACTGCTGCGCGAGCAAGCCCAACGCACACCACAACGTGAAGCCCTGGTCGACGGCAACCGACGCTGGCGCTACGCCGAACTGGACCAACACGCCGACCGCCTGGCCGCTGGCCTCGCTGAGCGCGGGCTGGTCGCCGGCCAGCGGGTGCTGGTGCAACTGCCCAATATCGCTGAGTTTTTCAGCCTGACCTTCGCCCTGCTGCGCCTGGGGGTGATCCCGGTGTTTGCGCTACCAGCCCATCGCGAGCACGAATTGGCCCACCTGGCCCATCTGAGCCAGGCGGTGGCCTATGTGATTGTCGATCAGCACCTGGGCTTCGATTACCGGCCACTGGCGCGCACCCTGGTTGAACAGGTGCCGAGCCTGCAACAGGTGTGGGTGGTGGGCGCGGCCGAGGAGTTCGTGGCCCTGGCCGATTGCGTCGCCACACCCCGCGAGTTTGACGCGCCAGACGCCCGGGACGTCGCAGTACTGCTGTTGTCGGGCGGCACCACCGGCCTGCCCAAGCTGATCCCGCGTACCCACGACGACTACGCCTGCAACGCCCGGCTGGCGGCCCGCGCTTGTGGCTTCGACGACCACACCCGTTACCTGGCGGCGCTACCGGTGGCGCATAACTTCCCCTTGGCTTCCCCGGGCGCACTCGGCGTATTCAGTGTCGGGGGCACCTTGGTGCTGGCGCCGGAGCCGAGCCCGGACACCGCCTTCGAGCTGATTGAACGCGAACGTGTCACCCACACTGCGTTGATCCCACCCCTGGTGTTGCTGTGGCTGGAAGTGGCGCAATGGTCCGACAACGACCTCAGCAGCTTGCAATGGCTGCAAGTCGGCGGCGCGCGTCTCAAGGCGGAGATCGCCGCACGCATCGGCCCCGCCCTGGGCTGTGGCCTGCAACAGGTGTACGGCATGGCAGAGGGCTTGCTGTGTTTTACCCGGTTGGATGACCCGCAGACGCTGGTCTTCGAAACCCAGGGCCTGCCACTGGCCGCTGCCGATGAGATCCGTATCGTCGATGCCGATGATGTAGCGGTCGCGCCCGGCGCCGTGGGAGAACTGCTGGTGCGCGGGCCCTACACCATTCGGGGCTACTACAACGCCGCCGAGCACAACCAGCGAGCGTTTACTGCCGATGGCTTTTATCGCAGCGGCGACCTGGTACGGCGCCTGCCCGAAGGGCATTTAGTTGTAGAAGGACGCAGCAAGGATGTGATCAACCGCGGCGGCGAGAAGATCCCCGTGGAAGAGATCGAGAACCTGCTGCTGGGCCACCCGCTGATCCGCGATGTGGCGCTGGTGGCCCTGGCCGATGAGTTGCTGGGTGAACGTAGTTGCGCCTGCGTACTGGCCCACGACGAACAAATTGACCTGGCTTCGATCAACGCCTGGCTGCGAGAACGTGGGTTGGCCGCCTACAAGTTGCCGGACCGCTTGCAGGTGCTGCGCGAGTTTCCGCTGACACGCCTGGGCAAGGTCAACCGCAAGGCCCTGGCGGAACAGGTGTTGGCATCATGAGCCGGTGGCTGCGCGTTTTGCGGGAGGGCCCGCAGCCCCGCGCACGCTGGGTGTGCCTGCCCCACGCCGGTGGCAGTGCGAGCTTTTACCGGCCGTGGCTGGCGCACTTGCCGGGGGATATCGACCTGCTGGCGGTGCAATATCCCGGCCGTGAAGAGCGCTTCAACGAGGCGCATGTGCCGTGCCTAGCGACCCTCGCCGAGCACATCAGCCAGGCGTTGCTGGCCTTGCCTGCGCGGCCCCTGTTGCTGTTTGGTCATAGCATGGGCGCGGCGCTGGCCTATGCCGTGGGCGTGCACCTGGAAGCGGCCGCTGCCGGCCCGGCCCATGTGTTTGTCTCAGGCCATGCGCCGCCCCACCGGCAACCGCCCAGCGATCTGCACCGCCAGGACGACAGTGCATTAATCGCCGACATCCTGCGCCAGGACGCGCAGGCCGCCGACCTGTGGGCCAACCCGCAGTTGCGTGCGGTGTTCTTGCCCACGCTGCGCAGCGATTACCAGGCCATCGAAACCTGGCGCCCTGTACACCTGCCGCCCCTGGCGGCGCCGCTGGATGTGCTGCTGGCCCGCGATGACGCCGAAGTCAGCCTGGAACAGGCCCGCGCCTGGGCCGACCTGAGCGGCCATCTCCCGGATATCCGCCTGTTCGACGGCGACCATTTTTACCTCAAGCATCAGCCGCGACCGGTGATCGACCACCTGTTGCAACGCACCGCCTACCTTCAGGGAGACACATGATGAAAACCCCGGAACACTGCACCGGCCTTGCTGATATTCGCCACGCCATCGACAGCCTCGACCAACAGATCATCGACGCCCTGGGCCTGCGCATGCAGTACGTCAAGGCCGCCTCTGCATTCAAACCCGACCAGGCCAGCATCGCCGCCCCGGAGCGCGTCGCGGCGATGCTACCGCTGCGTCGGCAATGGGCGCAGGACGTCGGGCTGGATGGGGAGTTTATCGAAAGCCTGTTCAACCAGATCATCCATTGGTACATCGCCGAGCAGACCGCCTTCTGGCTGCAGAAAAAGAGCAAGGCCGTATGAACGCGGACGATTTGCTCAAAGTGTTCCAGGCCGCGCACCAACGGGCGGTGGCGTACCAACGGCCGGTGATTGCCGTCAGCGCGTGCGCCGCGCCGACGCTTGCGCCCTTGGCGCTGTATCAAGCCCATCGGCAAGGTTTCTTCTGGTGCGCGCATTCGCCCGACCTGAGCCTGTTCGGCCTGGGCTGCACTTGGCAGATCGAAGCCACCGGGTCCCAACGCATGGCCGAGGTGGATCGCCAATGGTTCGCACTCTGCGCCGATGCGCTGGTACAAGGGCCACACGCGCCCTTGCTGCTGGGCGGCATGCGCTTCGATGACCAGCGACCCAGTGCCCCCCATTGGGCGCCCTTTGCCGACGCCAGTTTTCACCTCGCCCACTGGTTGCTCAGCGAGGACGCCAGCGGGCGCTGGCTGCGTTGCCAGCGCGTGATCGAGCCGGGCAGCGACCCCGCCGCACTGGCCCAGCAAAGCCTGGCCGCCTATGAACATCTGCTCAACCCCACCCACAACCCGGCAGCCACACCCACAGTGCTGGGCCGTAGCGCCTTGCCCCAATATCAATGGCAGGCCAAGGTCGAGACCGCACTGGACGCCATCGTCCAGGGTGAATTGAACAAAGTGGTGCTGGCGCGACATATCGACCACCGCCTGGACGCGGCCCTCGACACCGGCGCGGTGATGGGCCGCCTGTACGCACGCCGTAACGCCTCGCACCTGTTCGCGATCCACCGTGGCGACCATTGCTTCATGGGCGCCACCCCCGAGCGTTTGCTCAGCTGCGCGTCGGGCCACCTGAGCACCCACGCCCTGGCAGGCAGCACCCGCCGTGGGCTCAAGCCGAATGAGGACCAAGCGCTGGGTGAACGCCTATTGGCCGACCCGAAAGAGCAGCATGAGCATCAACTGGTGGTGCAGACCATCACCCAGGCGCTGCACGACAAGGTCAGCAACCTGCAGGCCGCTTCCCGCCCCAGTCTGCTCAAACTGGCCACCGTGCAGCATTTGAGCACGCCGATCAGCGCCCGGCTTAACGCGGGCAAGCGCCTGCTGGACGGTATCCAGGCCCTGCACCCCACACCCGCAGTTGGCGGTCTGCCCAGGGCATCGGCCCTGGCGTTCATCCGCGAGCATGAGGGTTTTGATCGTGGCTGGTACGCGGCGCCGGTGGGCTGGCTGGACGCCCAGGGCAATGGCGACTTCCTCGTGGCCCTGCGGTCGGCGCTGATCACCCCAATGCATTGCCACGCGTTCGCCGGCTGCGGCATTGTCGAGGGCTCGCTGCCGGCCCATGAATATGAGGAAACCCAGATCAAGCTGGCGAGCATGCAACAGGCCTTGCAGCTGGCCTGCCCTGCTGATACTGACGGGGCGTACAGCCAAATTCGCGGCGAAACACCGTATGCAGATACTGCGCAGAGGTGAAGCCGCAGCGTGCGGCAATGTCGGCGATAGCAAGGCTGTGGTTTTCCAGGCCTTTGGCGGCAGCGGCGAGTTTGAAGCGCAAAATCTCATCATGCACGCTGCAGCCACGCGCCTTGCGAAAATGCGCTTCCAGGGACGAGCGGGAAACACCGACATAAGCGGCGACCTGATCGGTCTTGATACCCTGGCAGGCGTACTGGCGGATAAACAACAAGGCCTGCATCACGTAAGGGTTGCCCAGGGGTTGATGCAGGCTGGAGGCTTGCACGTTGATGGCGTCCGGCGGCACCAGCACCTGCGTGCCCGTGCAGGGTTTGCCGTGCAGCATCTGATGCAACAATGCCGCAGCGGTACGGCCCATGGTCTCCGTGCCCTGGATCACCGAGCTGAGCGGCACCCGCGTGAGGGTACGGGTCAGCGGGTCGTTGTCGATACCGATCAACGCCACCTCCTCCGGCACCGCAATGCCCGCCGTCAGGCAGGCTTGCAGCAACTGTCGGGCGCGGGCATCGGTCACCGCGATAATGCCGATAGGCTTGGGCAAGCTGTGCAGCCAGGCAATCTGCTGCTCCACCGCGCTGTCCCACAACGGCGCACTGGTGCCCAGCCCGCGATACACCTCTACCTGCAAGCCATCACGCTGCATCAAGCGGCGAAAAGCTTTCTCACGCTCCTGGGCCCACCGATTGGCCTGGGCCTCGGGCAGGCTGAAACAGGCAAACCGCGTCAACCCCGCCTCCACCAGATGCTCGTAGGCCAGCTTCATCAGGGCATGGTTATCGGTGGCCACATAGGGAATGCCCTTGGGGTACTTGCCCACGTCCTCATAAGACCCACCCACCGCCACCACCGGAAGCCGACTGCCGGCCAGCGCCTCGCCAATCAGCGGGTCATCGAAGTCAGCAATGATCCCATCGCCCTGCCAACGCTCGATACCGCGCAGGCGACAGAGGAAGTCTTCTTCCAGGAACAGGTCCCAGGATGCGCGGGTGCTGCTCAGGTAATTGCCAATGCCGGCGATGATGCCGCGGTCGTAGATTTTGCTGCCGTTGAACAGCAAGGCAATGCGGTGAACGGGCGGTAGGGTTTTCATTGTTTTTGTCCTGGGGCCGGTCGGTGCAGATTAGGCCTGTGTACTACGGACGCCTAGCTACATTCAAATTGATGTCACATCCTGGGAGCTGTATAGGTATATCGGGCCTCAGGGAGGCCCGTCCGTTACCTAAGTTTCCAAAAAATGATTCCAACTGCCATCCAGATAAGGGCAGTTAAAGCCATCGTAATATTGATGATAAGACGACGTTTCAGGTAGGGCGGAAATTTTTCAAGATCAGCGGGGCTTACATCTCCCAAAACGATATAAGCCTTCGGCCAAACCACCATTCCAGCAATTTTCGACATTTCCAATAGGGACCAAATCAAGCCTCGTTTCCCAAGACTAGGCCCCCAAAGATAAATGTAGCGGCTATTTTTCAACGCTTCCTTAATGGCATCCAAATGGCGGCGGCTCAGGTACAAGCTGTATGCAAGACTCGACGCCGCAAGCAGCATCGGACCACCTGAAATAATCCAGAAAGCCAGCCAGGACTTCCAAAACTCTTCTGCTGTCATGGCAAAGTTTGCTCGTACAAAATTTCTCCACCTATTTCTCCCCCCAAACCGCCGTAAGTTGTACCGACCCATGCGCCAGCGCCCACTATGGCTGCGACACAGATAACACCACCTCCCCCCCCTGTAGCAACACCAATCCCCAGACAAATCGGACCACTAGCAGTACCCGCCGCCCATCCACCCAAACCACCAAAGAAAGTGGACCCAGCGAACTTCCCCGCTTCCGTAAACTTAATCCTCCTGCAAGCCTCCCCGGACTCGCCATTACACACCTGCTCAATAGCCAACAACGAAGACACTCCCCCAAGTCCAATACCGATATAACCCCCTGCCTTCATGTACTTCGTGGCACGGCTGACCGCCTCCACATGAGCGGCATACCCCGGAATCTGCCCCGGCCCACCCGCCTTGTCCCAGTGATGCACCAAGCTGCGGCTGGATATACCCAGGGCCGTTTTCAACTTGGGATGATCGCCCAGGGTGGTCTGCCCGCGCAGACGGGTGGAGTTGAGCAGGTGAGCATCCAACTGGCTCATCAACCGTTGGCGATCAGCGAAGAACTGCGGTGACCTAAGGTGCCCGTGCTGCCGATAGCTGTCCTGATGCAGGCGTTCCATAGCCTGCAGCGTTTCGCGCAGATTGCTCAGGTGCTTTTCCATCACCACCGCACTGACGCCGAGCCAGGTTGAGGTGTGGCCGATGAAACCGGCGATCTCTGCACCGTGGCGATACAGAAAGTCAGCCTCGTCCGGCGTCAGTTCATCCAGTGATGCGCTGACGTGTTGTGCAGCCTGCATCAACTGAGCTTCTTCATACGAGCAGGAGGTGTTTTTCGGATCGCTGAGCACGATCATCGAGCCGGCTTTGACGTGGCCTGTGTTGGGATTCAACGATTGAAACTTGCGCATCACAGCCGGGTCGAGCGTCGGAAAAAGTGTGGCTTCCAGCGCCTCGCGGCTCATGCTTTTGGGCACAATATAAAAACCTGGCTCCTGACCCTGCACACCATTGGATGCCATTGATCCGACATGACCGGACGGCACGAAACCAGATTGACGTAGCGCTACAGTGTTTCGATTTACAGATGATGGGTTTGTTGGAGCTACTCGCAGGTTAATGGGCGGTTCTGCATGTTGGTTTTCATAAGTAGCTGAGTACACCGAAGGTATCAGTTCGGCTTTACAGGGACAGTCGCTGTAACTATCCAAAGTGCCGGCCATAAGCCGACCATGGCTGTTTATGTGGGAAACGCCACCGACGATCTTATAAGCTTGCCCATCCTTGCCGCAGGTGACTCGGTCACCTTCGCACGCATGAAAAAGGCCATGTATGTTGACTCTCTTATCACCGTCCAGCACTTCCCCGCCGCAGGTGGTCTTGTCACCCAGTCCAATGAAATAACCTACGCTCATTTTTTTGCCTCTTATCCATGTTTTTTGGCCGTACTTCCCTGCTCGTCCCGATAAGAAAACTGACGCGTAACGCCTTCCGAGGTAAACGAGCAAGTGGCACACCAAACCTTGAAGAGGCATATCCCCACCGTAAAGTCAGACGTTTCTCTAAATCCTGTACTCCCTCAGCCGTTCTCAGCCCTTCACTCAAAATCGCACTCCCCTTTGGTGATTTTCATAATCAGCCGCCCAGGTGCCATTGCTAGTATCCAGACACCGCCCAGAACAATAAGGAAAACCCCATGCCGTACTTCCCCGGTGTCGAGAAGGTGCGCTTCGAAGGCCCTGCCAGCACCTCTGCCCTCGCCTTTCGTCACTACGACGCCAACAAACTGATCCTCGGCAAACCCATGCGCGAGCACCTGCGCATGGCGGCCTGTTACTGGCATACCTTTGTGTGGCCGGGGGCGGATATGTTTGGGATGGGGACGTTCAAACGCCCTTGGCAACGCAGTGGCGATCCGCTGGAGGTGGCCATCGGCAAGGCCGAGGCGGCGTTTGAGTTTTTTTCCAAGCTGGGCATCGACTACTACAGCTTTCACGACACCGATGTGGCGCCCGAAGGCAGCACGCTCAAGGAGTACCGCAACCACTTTGCGCAGATGATCGACCACCTGGAGCGCCATCAGGAACAGACCGGCATCAAGCTGCTGTGGGGCACCGCCAATTGCTTCAGCAACCCGCGTTTCGCCGCCGGGGCCGCGAGCAACCCAGACCCAGAGGTATTCGCCTTCGCCGCCGCCCAGGTGTTCAGTGCAATGAATGCCACGCTACGGCTCAAGGGCGCCAACTACGTGCTGTGGGGTGGCCGTGAAGGGTATGAAACCCTGCTCAACACCGACCTCAAGCGCGAGCGCGAACAGCTCGGGCGTTTTATGCGCATGGTGGTTGAACACAAGCACAAGATCGGCTTCAAGGGTGACCTGCTGATCGAGCCCAAGCCCCAGGAGCCGACCAAACACCAATACGATTACGACAGCGCCACCGTGTTCGGCTTCCTGCATGAGTACGGCCTGGAACACGAGATCAAAGTGAACATCGAGGCCAACCACGCGACGCTGGCCGGGCACAGCTTTCATCATGAGATCGCCACCGCCGTGTCGTTGGGGATCTTCGGCAGTATCGACGCCAACCGCGGCGACCCGCAGAACGGCTGGGACACCGACCAGTTCCCCAACAGTGTCGAGGAGATGACCCTGGCCACCTATGAAATCCTCAAGGACGGCGGGTTCAAGAACGGCGGCTATAACTTCGATTCCAAGGTGCGCCGCCAGAGCCTCGACGAGGAGGACCTGTTCCATGGGCATGTCGCCGCCATGGATGTGCTGGCCCTGGCGTTGGAGCGTGCGGCGGCGATGGTGCAGGACGACCGCTTGCAGCAGTTCAAGGACCAACGCTATGCCGGCTGGCAGCAGCCGTTGGGCCAGGCGGTGTTGGCCGGTGAGTTCAGCCTGGAGTCATTGGCTGAACATGCCTTTGCCAACGAGCTCAACCCACAGGCGGTGAGCGGGCGCCAGGAGATGCTTGAAGGCGTGGTGAATCGGTTTATCTACACCTGACTGTGGCCAGAGATTGCTCCCGCTGGCGCGCGAAGCGGCCCCAAAAAATGGGAGTGCTGCGCACTCCAGCGGGAGCAAGCTCCCTCGCCACAAAGAGGATCTTCACCTAGTGTCTTTCCAACAACAATAAAAGGACGCACCACCATGAAGTCATTCAAACCTGCCCTGCTCGCCGCAGCCCTGGCGCTGCTCGCCCTGCCGGTGATGGCCGATCCTGCGCACCCGAAAATCGGTTTTTCCATCGACGACCTGCGCCTGGAGCGCTGGTCCCGCGACCGTGATTACTTTGTCGCCGCCGCGGAAAAGCTCGACGCCAAGGTCTTCGTGCAGTCTGCCGATGCCAACGAACAGAAGCAGATTGCCCAGATCGAAAACCTCATCTCCCGGGGCGTCGATGTGATCGTGATTGTGCCGTTCAACGCCACGGTGCTGACCAACGCGGTGGCCGAAGCCAAGAAGGCCGGGATCAAGGTGGTGTCCTATGATCGCCTGATCCTCAACGCCGACATCGACGCCTACATTTCCTTCGATAATGAAAAAGTCGGCGAAATGCAGGCCAGCGGCGTGTTGCAAGCGGCGCCCAAGGGCAATTACTTCCTGCTCGGCGGCGCACCGACGGACAACAACGCCAAGGTGCTGCGCGAAGGCCAGATGAAGGTACTGCAACCAGCCATCGACAAAGGCGATATCAAGATCGTCGGCCAGCAATGGGTCAAGGAATGGAACCCCACCGAAGCCTTGAGCATTGTCGAAAACGCCCTGACCCGTAACGACAACAAGATCGACGCTATTGTCGCCTCCAACGACGCCACCGCCGGCGGTGCAATCCAGGCCCTGGCTGCGCAGAAGCTGGCGGGCAAGGTGCCGATCTCCGGCCAGGACGCTGACCTTGCGGCGATCAAGCGCGTGATCGATGGCACCCAGACCATGACCGTGTACAAACCGCTCAAGCTGATCGCCACCGAAGCGGCCAGGCTTTCGGTGCAACTGGCACGCAGCGAACAGCCGACCTACAGCTCGCAATACGACAATGGCAGCAAGAAGGTCGACACCATTCTGCTTACGCCGACGCCGTTGACCAAAGCCAACATCGACCTGTTGGAAAAGGACGGTTTCTACACCAAAGAGCAGATCGCCGGGCAATGACCGTGGCCGCCGATTACCTGCTGCAAATGAACGGCATCGTCAAAAGCTTTGGCGGTGTCAACGCCCTCAACGGTATCGATATCAAGGTCAAGCCTGGGGAATGCGTGGGCCTGTGCGGTGAAAATGGTGCGGGGAAATCCACCTTGATGAAGGTGCTATCGGCGGTGTACCCGCACGGCACCTGGGCGGGGGAAATCCTCTGGGATGGGCAGCCGCTCAAGGCCCAGTCCATCCGCGAAACCGAGGCCGCCGGCATTGTCATCATTCACCAGGAACTGACCCTGGTGCCCGACCTGTCGGTGGCCGAGAACATTTTCATGGGCCACGAACTGACCCTGCCCGGTGGGCGGATGAACTACCCGGCGATGCTGCACCGCGCCGAAGTCTTGATGCGTGAACTCAAGGTGCCAGACATGAATGTGGCGCTGCCGGTGTCGCAGTACGGCGGCGGCTACCAGCAACTGGTGGAGATCGCCAAGGCCTTGAACAAACAGGCGCGCCTGTTGATTCTTGACGAGCCTTCCTCGGCCCTGACCCGTGGCGAAATCGAGGTGTTGCTGGACATTATCAAGGGCCTGAAGGCCAAGGGCGTGGCCTGCGTGTATATCTCCCACAAGCTCGATGAAGTGGCAGCAGTGTGCGACACCATTGCGGTGATTCGCGACGGCAAGCACATCGCAACCACTGCCATGGCAGACATGGACATCCCCCGGATCATCACGCAGATGGTCGGCCGCGAAATGAGCAACCTCTACCCCACCGAGCCCCATGAAGTGGGCGAGGTGATCTTCGAAGCGCGTAACGTCACCTGCTACGACGTCGACAACCCCAAGCGCAAGCGCGTCGACGACATCTCCTTCGTGCTCAGGCGCGGTGAAATCCTTGGCATCGCCGGCTTGGTGGGCGCCGGGCGCACGGAGTTGGTGTCGGCGCTGTTCGGCGCTTACCCCGGCCGCTATAGCGCCGAAGTATGGCTGGACGGCCAGGTGATCGATACGCGCACGCCGCTCAAGTCGATCCGCGCCGGGCTGTGCATGGTCCCAGAAGACCGCAAGCGCCAAGGCATCATCCCCGACCTGGGGGTAGGCCAGAACATTACCCTGGCGGTGCTCGACACCTACGCGCACATGACCCGCATCGACGCTGAGGCCGAACTGGGCAGCATCGACCAGCAGATCGCCCGCATGCACCTCAAGACCGCCAGCCCGTCGCTGCCGATCACCAGCCTCTCAGGCGGCAACCAACAAAAGGCCGTGCTGGCGAAAATGCTGATGACCCAGCCCAAGGTGCTGATCCTCGACGAACCCACACGCGGGGTGGACGTGGGCGCCAAGTACGAGATCTACAAACTGATGGGCGCTCTGGCGGCCGAAGGCGTGTCGATCATCATGGTCTCCTCGGAACTGGCCGAAGTGCTCGGCGTGTCCAACCGCGTGCTGGTGATTGGCGACGGCCAGTTGCGGGGGGATTTCATCAATGACGGGCTCACCCAGGAACAGGTACTCGCCGCCGCGCTCAGCCATAACCCTAATGATCGGAAGACCGCGTAGATGAACCAGGTCAAACATCTTTTCACCCGCTACAAAATGCTCGCGCTGGTGATCGCCGTCGCGTTCATCTGGTTGTTTTTCAGTTGGCAGACCGAGGGCGGTTTTCTCACCCCGCGCAACCTCTCCAACCTGCTGCGGCAGATGTCGATCACCGGGATATTGGCGTGCGGCATGGTGCTGGTGATTATCAGCGGCGAGATCGACTTGTCGGTGGGCTCGTTGCTCGGGCTGTTGGGCGGGCTGGCGGCGATTCTGGATGTGGTCTATCACGTGCCGCTATTGGCCAACCTGAGTCTGGTGGCGCTGTGCGGCTTGATGATCGGCCTGGCCAACGGCTACATGACCGCTTACCTGCGCATCCCCTCGTTCATCGTCGGCCTGGGCGGGATGTTGGCGTTTCGCGGGATTCTGCTGGGGGTTACCGGCGGCACCACCATTGCGCCGGTGTCGCCGTCGCTGGTGTATGTGGGCCAGGGGTATTTGCCCCACAGTGTGGGCGCTGGGCTTGGCGTACTGCTGTTCGCACTGACGCTGTTCCTGACCTGGAAGCAGCGGCGCAACCGCGCACTGCATGGCTTGGCCGCGCACGCTTTGGTGCGCGACGTGTTACGCGTGGTATTGATCGGCGCGGTGCTCGCCGGGTTCGTCACCACCCTCAACAGCTACGACGGTATCCCCGTGCCGGTTCTGCTGTTGCTGGTGCTGCTCGGCGTATTCAGCTACGTCACCAGCCAGACCGTATTCGGCCGCCGCGTGTATGCGGTAGGCAGCAATATGGAAGCCACACGCCTATCCGGCATCAACGTGCAAGCGGTGAAACTGTGGATCTTCGGCATCATGGGGGTGATGTGCGCGCTGGCCGGCCTGGTCAACACCGCCCGCCTTGCTGCGGGTTCACCCTCGGCGGGCAACATGGGTGAACTCGATGCCATCGCGGCCTGTTTTATCGGCGGCACGTCGATGCGCGGCGGCTCGGGCACCGTCTATGGCGCGTTGCTTGGCGCGTTGGTGATTACAAGTTTGGACAACGGCATGTCGATGCTCGATGTGGACAGCTACTGGCAGATGATTGTGAAGGGCAGCATTCTGGTGCTGGCGGTGTGGGTGGATGTGAGTACGCGCTCGGGCAGGCGATAACTCGTCCGCCAGAACACCACCGATCACCTGTGGGAGCTGGCTTGCCTGCGATAGCGGCGGGTCAGCCACCTGATGGACCGACTGACACAACGCTATCGCAGGCAAGCCAGCTCCCACATTTGATCTTCATGGCTCCCCCCCACATTGATCTCATTTTTCCCTCAGGTTATTGCGGATAAAAACTAAAAGTCCATAATGGACAAATTAGTTTATCCGGAGAACCCCATGTCCACGACGCCCCTCGTCATCGACCAGGCCCAGGCCCGTACCTTATTGGCTCAAGTCGATGTACCCGCGATCCTGCGCAAACTGTTCCGCGACCTCGCCGCAGGGCAAGCGGTGCAGCCGGCGCAACAGCTGGTGGAATTTCCCCAAGGCGCCGGGGATTTCATCAACTACCTGGGCGTACTGGCCGGAGACGGCGTGTACGGGGTCAAGACCTCCCCCTATATCGTGCGTGATCAGGGCCCCCTGGTGACGGCCTGGACCCTGTTGATGTCGATGCACAGCGGCCAGCCGTTGCTGTTGTGCGATGCCGCTGAATTGACCACCGCACGCACTGCCGCCACGACGGCGTTGGCGGTGGATGCGCTGGCACCGGCGGCGGCGCAACGCCTGGCGATCATCGGCAGCGGCAAGATCGCCCAGGCGCACCTGCGTTATGTGCAGAACCTGCGCGACTGGCAGCAAATCCGCCTGTACTCGCCAAGCCTGGGCAGCGCCAGCGCCGAAACGCGTGCGCAGTTGGCCGGCCTGGACCCACGCCTGAGCCTCGTCGCAAGTTGTGACGCCGCCCTGGAAGACGCGGATGTGATCCTGCTGTGCACTTCGTCCGCCGGCCCGGTCATCGACCCCTCGCGCCTGAGCAAGCCCGCGCTGATCACCTCCATCAGTACCAACGCACCGCGTGCCCATGAAGTGCCGCCGCACTGCCTCAACCAGATGCACGTATTCTGCGACTACCGCCAGACCACCCCAGGTTCAGCCGGTGAGATGCTGATCGCCAGCGAGCAGCACGGCTGGGACAAACGCACAATTGTCGGGGACCTGCCCGAGTTGTTCAGCGACATGGCCCAGCGCCCCGACTACGATCGTCACGTCTTTTTCCGCTCCATCGGCCTGGGCCTGGAAGACATCGCCCTAGCCAATGCCCTGTACCAACGGCAGCGCTAATCAGGAGATTGTTATGCATCAGGCAGACTTCATCATCATCGGCGGCGGCATTGCCGGCGCGTCCACCGGGTTCTGGTTGTCGCAGCACGGCAAGGTCCTGGTGCTGGAGCGTGAAAACCATCCGGCCTATCACTCCACCGGGCGTTCGGCAGCGCTCTACACCGCCGCGTACGGCACCCCGCAAGTACGCGCGCTGACCTTGGCCAGCCGGGCCTTCTTCGACCAGCCACCTGCAGGCTTTTGCGAACACCCCCTGCTGACGCCCCGGGGCGAAATGACCGTGGATTTCAACGGCGACCCGGCCGAACTCGACAGCCAGTACCTGAGCGCCAAGGCCACCGTAGAGCAGGTACAGCGCCTGACGGTCGATGAAGCCTGTGCACGCTTGCCGATCCTGCGCCGTGAAAAAGTCCACGGGGCAATCTACGACCCTACCGCCTGCGACATCGACACCGACGCCCTGCATCAAGGCTACCTGCGCGGTATCCGCCGCAACCAGGGCGAAGTGCGCACCGACAGCCATGTGCTGGGCTTGAGCCGCGACGCCGACGGCCTGTGGCAGGTGCGCACCCAGGATGCGACCTTCACCGCGCCGGTCATCATCAACGCCGCCGGTGCCTGGGCCGACCATATCGGCGGGCTGGCGGGCGCGGCGTCCATCGGCTTGCAGCCCAAGCGCCGCTCGGCCTTCGTCTTCGCTGGCCCCGAGGGCATGGACAGCCACGACTGGCCGATGCTGGTGGCCCTCGACGAAGCGTTCTACATGAAACCGGATGCCGGCATGTTCCTCGGCTCGCCGGCCAACGCCGACCCGGTAGAACCCCAGGACGTGCAACCCGAAGAGCTGGATATTGCCATGGGCATTTACCAGATCGAGGAAGCCACCACCCTGACCATCCGCCGGCCGACGCGGACCTGGGCCGGGCTGCGCAGTTTTGTGCAGGACGGTGATTTGCTGTCGGGCTTTGACCCGCAAGTACCGGGGCTGTTTTGGGTGGCAGCGCAAGGCGGCTATGGTATCCAGACCTCACCCGCCATGGGCCAGGCAAGCGCCGCCCTGGTGCGCGGTGAACCGCTGCCGGAGGCACTGACCCGGTTCGGCCTGGACGCTGGTATGCTCTCCCCGGTCCGCCTGGAGCCCCATTGATGAACACCGCTGAACAAGACAAGGTCATGCAGAACTTCCGCGCGATTGCCGATGCAATCGCCACGTTGTTCTTTCCCCATGCAGAAGTGGTGCTGCATGACCTGCGCACGCAAACCGTGGATTACATCGCCAATAACCTGTCCAAACGCAGCCTGGGTGACGACTCGTCCCTGGAGGACATGCTCGACGGCGACGTCAGCGAGGTGAATATCGGCCCTTACGAAAAGCTCAACTGGGACGGCCAGAAAATCCGCAGCCTGAGTACCGTGCTGCACGACCACAAAGGTCACCGGCTGGCTGTGTTGTGCATCAACCTGAATATTTCAATGTTCGAAACGGCCAAGGCGGCGCTGGATTTATTCCTGTCGCCAAGCAAGCTGATCGCACAGCCGGACGCGCTGTTTCGCGATGACTGGCAGGAACGCATCAACACCTTCCTGCATGCCTGGCTGCGCGAGCGGCAGTTAAGCCTGAACCTGTTGACCCGCGACCACAAACGCGAACTGGTGCTGGCGCTGCATGCTGAGGGAGCCTTCAAGGGCAAGAGCGCCTCCAACTATGTGGCCAATGTGCTGGGCATGGGGCGGGCGACGGTCTACAAGCATTTGAAGGAATTGAAGGCTTGAACCCTTTCTGACCACAGCGCCGATCCCCTGTGGGAGCTGTCGAGCTTTAGCGAGGCTGCGAAGGGGCCGGCAAGGTCAACATTTTCATCGCCTGACCCACCGCTTTCGCAGCCTCGCTAAAGCTCGACAGCTCCCACATTGACCGCGTCTTTGCGTCAGTCGCCGTAGATATCGGCCTTGAAGTACTGCTGTGAAATCTTCTGGTATTCGCCGCTGGCGCGAATGCCGTCGATGGCCGCATTCAATTCGCTGACCAACTCGCCATTGCCCTTGCGTACTGCGATGCCGGCCCCCTCACCCACGTATTTCGGGTCTTTGAGCTCCGGGCCGACAAAGGCATAACCCTGCCCGCGCGGCATCGACAGGAAGTCGCTCAGGGGAATGGTGTCGGCAAAGATCGCATCCAGGCGCCCCGCTGCCAGGTCCATGTAGATTTCTTCGTTATTGCTGTAGCGCTTGACGTTGATGCCCTTGGGCTCGAACACCTCGGTGGCATACCGGTCGGTAGTCGTGGCGCGCTGTACACCGACGTTCTTGCCCTTGAGGCTGGCGTACTGGTCATCCACCACGGCGCCGTCCTTCATCACCAGACGCGACGAGGTGAAGTAGTACTTGTGGGTGAAATCCACCGACTTCTTGCGGTCTTCGTTGATGGTCATGGACGACAACGCCATGTCGATCTTCTTGACCTTGAGGGACGGAATCAGCCCGTCAAACTCACCTTCTACCCACACGCATTTGACCTTCATTTGCGCACACAGGGCGTTGCCAATGTCGTAGTCGAAACCCACGATCTTACCGTCACCGGTTTTGGAGGCGAACGGTGGGTAAGCGGCCTCAATGCCAATGCGCAGGGTTTTCTCGGCGGCCAGCAGGTGGCTGGCGGCAAACAGGCTCAGGGCCAGGGCGGGAAGGAGATGGCGTTTCTTCATGGAGGGGTTCTCGCAAGTTGTTGTTGGTTTGGCAAGAGTGAAGAAAAACGTGCAGCGGCTATTTTGTACTTATAATTCCATACTGGACTTTTATGTGTTTGCCCGTCAACAGGCAAAAAAAATGTGGGAGGGCTTGAGCCTTCCCACATCAGATCCTGCAGCACAGCTTGAACGTTACTTGGACACCGGCATCGCAAACTCCGCGCCCTGCTCGATGCTCTCCGACCAGCGCTGCATGATCGACTTCTGCTTGGTGTAAAAACGTACACCCTCGGTGCCGTAGGCATGCATGTCGCCGAACAGGCTCTTCTTCCAGCCACCAAACCCGTGCCAGGCCATGGGCACCGGGATCGGCACGTTGATACCGACCATGCCCACTTCGATGCGCCGAGCAAACTCACGAGCAATGTTGCCATCGCGGGTGAAACAGCTGACGCCGTTGCCGAACTCGTGATCGTTGACCAGCTTCACTGCCTCGGCAAAATCGTTGACCCGTACACAGGCCAGCACCGGACCGAAGATCTCTTCGCGGTAGATGCTCATGTCCTGGGTCACGTGGTCGAACAAGGTCGCGCCGAGCCAGAAGCCGTTTTCCAGGCCGGGCTCGGTAGGCACGTAGTCACGGCCATCGAGCAGCAACTGCGCGCCGGCTTGTACCCCCTGCTCAATGTAGCCACTGATGCGTTCCAGCGCGGCCCGCGACACGATCGGGCCCATCTCGGCTTTGAGATCACGACCATCGGTGATGCGCAGCAATTTGGCGCGTTCGGTCAAGGCGGCGATGACTTTGTCACCCACGTCGCCTACCAGCACCGCCACCGAGATCGCCATGCAGCGCTCGCCGGCACTGCCGTAGGCGGCGCCCATCAGCGCGTCCACAGTGCGTTCGATATCGGCGTCGGGCATCACCACCATATGGTTTTTCGCCCCGCCCAGGCCTTGCACGCGCTTGCCGTTGCGGGCGCCGCTCTCGTAGATGTACTGGGCAATCGGCGTGGAGCCGACAAAGCTCACGGCCTTGACGTCCGGGTGTTCGATCAGCGCGTCCACCGACTCTTTATCCCCCTGCACCACGTTGAACACGCCTTTAGGCAGGCCGGCTTCATGCAGCAACTCGGCCATGAACAGCGACGCGCTTGGGTCAGTCGGGCTGGGCTTGAGGATAAAGGTGTTACCCGCCGCAATGGCGATGGGGTACATCCACATCGGTACCATCACCGGGAAGTTGAACGGCGTCACGCCGGCGACTACGCCCAACGGCTGGCGCATCGTCCAGTTGTCCATGCCACGGGATACCTGGTCGGAGTGTTCGCCCTTGAGCAGGTTGGGAATGCCGCAGGCAAATTCGAGAATGTCGATGCCACGGTCGACTTCGCCCTGGGCATCGGTGAACACCTTGCCGTGCTCGGCGACGATGATGCGCGCCAGGTCGTCCTTGCGTTCGCGCAGCAGATGCAGGTACTCGAACAACACGCGGGCGCGACGGATCGGCGGGGTGTCGGCCCAACCGGCAAACGCGGCCTGGGCGGCGGCGACGGCTTCGGCCACGGTCTGGCGGCTGGCCAGGGCCACACGCGCGGTGACTTCACCGGTGGCCGGGTTGTAGACGTCCTGATAACGGTCATCGCGGCTGACGCGCTGGTCGTTGATGTAGTGCTCGATGGTTGCAGTCATGGCAGTCGATCCAGGTGGGTAGCGTTGGTCCACACGATAGGCTTTCGCTTTGTTCCGAACCAGAGCAGAATCCAGAACTTATTGTCCTTATATGCGAACAATACACCCATGGAAAAGGCTGAGATCGAAGGGCTGTGGACCCACATTCACTGGCTGTCAGTGCTGGAGGAACAAGGCACCTACACCGCCGCCGCCGCGCGCCTGGGGGTGAGCAAGTCAGCGGTGAGCCAGCGCATTTCCGACCTGGAAAAGGCCACCGGCACCCGGCTGGTGACGCGCACCACCCGTAGCGTGCGGCTGACCGATGCAGGGCTGTCACTGACTCGCGAAGTACGCAGCGCCTACGCGCAGATCGCCCGCAGTTTTTCCTCGGTGCGCGACTCGGTCGGGGAAATACGCGGGCTGGTGCGCCTGACCGCCCCCGTGGCCTTCGCCCGGCAACAACTGGTGCCGCACCTGTCTGGCTTTTTGCAGCAGTACCCACAGGTGCGTATTCAACTGGACGTCTCCGATGCCTTGAGCTCACTGGCCGCCGAGGGTTACGACCTGGCGGTGCGCCACGGCTTCCAGGTGCCCGAAACCCATGTGGCGTGGAAGCTGTGCGACACCACCTCGGTACTGGTCGCCACCCATGATTACCTGCAACACCACGGTGAACCCCGCGAGCCGGGCGACCTGTCGGCCCACAACTGCCTGTTTTACCCACGCGGCACCGACCAACCCGCCTGGACCTTCGAGCGCGGCAGCCAACCCCTCGAGCGCCTCACCGTGCCCATCGCCGGCAGCTTCGCCACCAATAACAGCGAAGCCTTGCGCGACGCCGCACTCAACCACCTGGGCATCGCCCTGCTCCCGGACTTCAGCGCCCAGGCGGCGCTGGCCGCTGGCAAAGTGGTGCAGGTCTTAAAGGACTGGACACTCAAAGGCGCATTTGCCGATGAGATCTACTTGATACGGCCTTACTCACCCCATGTGCCCAAGTCGGTGAGTGCGTTGGTAGGCTACTTGAAAGAGAAGCTGTCGGGCGGGTTCCAATAGGTGCGAGCGCCTAATCCTGTCAAATACTTGCCTGATCCTCTGAACTTGAGGGCAATCGGATAGATAGCCCTTGCGCGTTGGTCTAGAGTTCGACGATGGGCGACCTGTAGTCGCACCACTCCTATAAGAACTCTGCAGTACCAACCGATGATCAGCAGGTGAGCCAGCCATGGAATTACGTATTAACCAAAAGGCCTATCAAGTCGAGGCCGAGGCAGACACGCCGTTGTTGTGGGTGATCCGCGACAACCTGGGCCTGACCGGCACCAAGTACGGCTGTGGCCTGGCCCAGTGCGGCGCCTGTTCGGTGCTAGTGGACGGCAATGTGGTGCGCTCGTGCGTGACGCCGGTAGCCGGGGTGGTCGGTCGCGAGATCACCACCATCGAAGCCATCGAGGCCGATGAGGTGGGCAAACGCGTCGTCTCGGCCTGGGTCGAACATCAAGTAGCTCAATGCGGTTACTGCCAGTCCGGGCAGGTGATGGCGGCCACCGCGCTGCTCAAGCACACCCCCGCGCCGACCAAGACGCAGATCGACGCGGCGATGGTCAACCTCTGCCGTTGCGGCACCTACTACGCGATCCATGCCGCCATGGATGCCTTGGCCGCCGGGAAGGAGACCGCCTGATGAACACCACCGAGATCATTCCCGGCGTTACCCTGGGCGAACCGATCAACCTGTCCCGTCGCCGCTTCCTGGCCAGCACTGCCGTGGGCGCGCTGGTGATCGGTTTCGGCTTGCCGCTGGGCACCTCCCGCGTGCAAGCCGCGACCGGCGCCGCCGCTGAACGCGGCACTCAAGTGCCCGCCTTCCTGGAGATTCGCCCCGACGGCAGCGTGCGCCTGCTCAGCCCCTTCATGGAAGGCGGCCAAGGCACCCACACCGCCATGGCGCAGATCGTCGGTGAAGAATTGGATGCCGACCCGGCCACGTTCATCGTCGAAGCGGCCCCGCCCGGCGAAGCCTACGTGGTGATGGAAAATGGCATGCGCATCACCGGCGGCAGCATGTCGGTGCGCATGAGCTACCCGACCATGCGGCGCCTCGGTGCCCTCGCCCGCGCGATGCTGATGCAAGCCGGCGCCGAGCAACTGCGCGTACCGCTCAGCGAGCTGACCACCCAACCCGGTCGCGTGGTGCACGCCGCTTCCGGTCGCTCACTGGGCTACGGCGAATTGGCAGGTGCCGCCCTGGATATGCCGGTGCCCGACCCGGCCAGCATTACCCTGCGCGACCCGAGCCAGTTCCGCTGGATCGGCAAGCCGGTCAAGCGCCTGGATGCCTATGACAAATCCACCGGCAAGGCGCAGTACACCATCGACCTGAAAATCGACGGCATGCTCCATGCCGCCGTTCAGCATGCGCCACGCCTGGGCATGACCGTGGGCAGCCTGCGCAACCAGGCGCAGGTGCAAGCCATGAAAGGCGTGCATTCGGTTCACACCCTGCCCGGCGCCGTAGCTGTGGTAGCTGAACGTTGGTGGCATGCCAAGCGGGCCGTCGAAGCCATCCAGGTCGAATGGCTTGAAGCCGCCGCCGACTCCACCGTGCGGGCGATGCCAGCGGATTTCTCCAGCGACAAGTACCGCGACTTCCTCGCCGCCCAGCAAGGCCCGGCCCGCGATGACGAAAACGAAGGCGATGTGGCCGGCGCACTGGCCAGCGCCAAGACCCGCGTCGACGCCACCTACCACAACCAGTACCTCAACCATGCCCAGCTAGAGCCGCCGTCTGCCCTGGCACGCTTTAACCCCGACGGCACGCTGGAGGTGTGGCTGCCTAACCAGGCGCCGGATATGTTCCGTGCCGACATTGCCAAGCGCACCGGCCTGAGCATTGAGCAAATCACCCTGCACTCGCCGCTGCTGGGCGGTTTTTTCGGCCGGCATTTCCTGTATGACTCGGCAAATCCTTACCCGCAAGCCATCGCGCTGGCCAAGGCGGTGGGCCGGCCAATCAAGCTGATCTGGAGCCGTGAAGAAGAATTTGTGCGCGATGTATTGCGCCCGGTCGCCGTGGTCAAGTTCCGCGCTGCGCTGGATGACAAAGGCCTGCCTGTGGCCATCGAAGCGGTCAGCGCCACCGAAGGCCCCACAGAAGCCCTCAGTGGCAAACAAGGCGATCAGATCGACCCAACTGCCCTGGAAGGCTTGTCGGGCAAGAGTTATGCGATCCCCAACAAACGCATCGCGCAGATCTACGTCAAAGGCCCGGCCATGCTCGGTTACTGGCGTTCGGTGGGCAACTCGCTCAATGACTTTTTCTACGAGTCGTTCCTGGATGAGCTGGCGGACAAAGGCGGCCACGACCCTTACGAGCTGCGCCTGCACCTGCTGCGCGACAACCCGCGGCTGACTACCTTGTTGCAAGCGGTGGGCGAATTGTCGGGGGGCTGGAAGCGCGGCCCTTATACCGCAGAGGACGGCACACGCCGTGCTCGCGGCGTGGCCATGGCTTCGCCCTTTGGCTCTCACGCGGCGGTAGTCGCCGAAGTGTCGATCGAGAACGGCCAGGTCAAGGTCCACCATATCTGGGAGGCCATCGACCCGGGCAGCATCGTCAACCCGGCCATCATTCAAGCACAGGTCAGCGGCGCGGTAGCCTTGGGGCTGTCGCAAACGTTGCTGGAGGAAGCGGTGTACGTGGACGGTATGCCACGGGCGCGTAACTACGACCTTTATCCGATCCTGCCGCCCTCGCGTATGGCGCAGGTCCACGTGAAGATCGTCGAGAGCGGCGAAAAGATGGGTGGCATCGGTGAACCGCCATTGCCCGCCGTGGCACCGGCGGTGGTCAATGCGGTGGCACAGTTGACTGGCCAGCGCATCCGCAGCTTACCGTTGAGCCGCCACACCTTCAGCTAACCGACAGGGAACACCCATGAATAACCGCCGATTCGCAAGAACCGCAGGGTGGCTGGTGCTGCCCTGCGTGGTCGCCGCCGGCCTGCTCGCCTGGTACGTCACCCGCGAGCCTGCCTCGCCTTTTGAACAGCAACAGGCCACGAGTTTCGACCCCGCCTTGGTCAGCCGCGGTGAATACGTCGCGCGCGTGAGTGACTGCGTGGCCTGCCATAGCCTGGCCGGCAAGCAGCCATTCGCTGGTGGCCTGGAAATGGCCACACCGCTGGGAGCGATCCACGCCACCAACATCACCCCCGACCGCGAGCATGGCATCGGCACCTATAGCCTGGCCGACTTCGACCGCGCCGTACGCCACGGCGTAGCACCGGGTGGGCGACGACTCTACCCGGCCATGCCCTACCCGTCTTATGTGAAGCTCAGCGACGACGACATCCAGGCGCTGTACGCGTTTTTCATGAAAGGCGTGCAACCGGCCAACCAGCCTAATATCCCCAGCGACATCCCCTGGCCGCTCAATCTGCGTTGGCCCATCGCCCTGTGGAACGGTGTGTTTGCACCGACCGCGACCTATGCCGCCAAGCCCGGCCAGGACGCACTGTGGAACCGGGGCGCCTATATCGTCCAAGGCCCCGGCCACTGCGGCAGTTGCCACACGCCACGGGGGCTGGCGTTCAACGAGAAAGCCCTGGACGAATCTGGCGCGCCATTCCTGGCCGGTGCCCTGCTCGACGGCTGGTACGCCCCCAGCTTGCGCCAGGACCACAACACCGGCCTGGGGCGCTGGAGTGAGGAACAGATCGTGCAGTTCCTCAAGACCGGTCGCAACCAGCATGCCGTGGTCTATGGCTCGATGACCGAAGCCTTCAACAACTCCACGCAGTTCATGCAGGACGATGACCTGGCCGCGATCGCTCGCTACCTCAAGTCACTGCCCGGCGACCCCCAGCGTGACGGCAGCCCCTGGCAGTATCAGGCGGCAACAGCACGCCAGGATGCCCCCGGCGCCCACACGTACGCGACCCGCTGCGCCTCCTGCCATGGGCTCGACGGCAAAGGCCAGCCCGACTGGATGCCGCCTCTGGCCGGCGCTACCTCGGCCCTGGCCAAGGAAGATGCGTCCGCGATCAACATCACCCTCAACGGCTCACAACGCGTGGTCACCGCAGGCCTGCCGGACGCCTACCGCATGCCGGCGTTCCGTGAGCAATTGTCCGACTCGGAAATCGCCGACGTGCTGAGCTACGTGCGCGGTACCTGGGGCAACCACGGCGGCGCGGTCGATGCGAAGGCCGTGGGCAAGTTGCGCGGGCATACCGACCCGGCGAGCAGTAGCCCGATCATCCTGCATATGCGTTGATCGGTCGCGATCAACTGTGGGAGCTGGCTTGCCTGCGAATGCATCGACTCGGTTTACCTGATGAACCGAGGCGTTTGCATCGCAGGCAAGCCAGCTCCCACAGTTGGGCGATGAGCATTCAGGTAGATAAGCGTCGGCTGCAAGGCCGCGCTATTTATTTTCGTCCGCCTTGCCTTCCTGCATCTGCACCGACGACTGGGTGCCACTGTTGTTGTCTTTAGTGGCGTTGTCGGCGTTGTCAAAACAGCCGTGCAGCATGAACGCGCTGCACAGGCCCAGGCACATATAAAGCTTCTTCATGAAGGTTCACCTGCTGGCGAGTGATTGATATCCGCGTGACGACAGCAACATTCGTCCGCCCATGATCTATCTGTCTGGTAGAGAGGCGCGTGCGTTCAAAAAACAGACCCTTGGCTGACGAATGGGGGCCGCGTGTCAATCAAACGGGATCACCGAGATCTTGCCGTTGCGCTCAAGAATCGCGAAGCGGATCTGCTTGAGCTCGACAAGCCCTTGGGTGGACCGGGCCGCCTCAAGAATGTCACCCTCGTCCAGCCGCGCATGCTTGAGGCGTTTGTGCAGCACCTGGCCTTGCTCGACCAGCACCGTCGGCCCGCCATCGAGCACCCGCGCGAACCAGGCTGAACGCTGCTTGACCAGCGAGAAGCCAATGTCGATGGCAATCAGGGTGGCGATGACCAGCACGGCGTTGGTCATCGAGAAATCTTCGCCCAGCAACGCCTGCTGGGTGGCTTCGCCGATGACCATCAACAAAACCAGGTCAAAGGTGGTGAGCTCGGCCAGCGTGCGCCTGCCGGCAACTTTGAACAGCACCAGCAGCACCAGGTAAATCGCCACAGCCCGCAGTACAGAGTCCATGGTTGCCCCTCGGATCATTGAATGGGAAACGACCGATTCATACGGATTAGGTGACCACCGCGCCGCTCAGGTTCATTCTTTCGACACTTCGCGGCCACCATCTAAAAAGATGATGGTTTCGGCGCAACTGAAGCGTTGAAGTGATCGAAATTTCGGCAGCAACCCAGTTGATACCGGGGTGTTTGAAGCGGGTCACAGCTCTATATCGATCACGCTGAAGAAGGAAACCCCTGTCATGAACGACTCACAACGCGCCTGGGAACTGGCCATGGTGCTGATTGCCAATGGCCGCATCCCCTTCGACCCCGCCAACCCGAGTGGGTCGGTGAAAATCCTTTCCAAGCATCTGCAAGTGCTCGAAGAAGCACTGCGTGAACAGGCCACAGACGTCGCCACGCATGAGCGCCTGGGCAAGAACAACAGCCGCAGGCCCTCGTTGGTGTGTGCCGACTAGGCGTCAGGCTTTGGTTCGGTTACAGCCGATCCGACTCGGCAACTGGCCCTGCCTGGCCTTCAGCGTGGCTTGCATCGCTTGCGGCAAGGTGCTCCAGAACGTCAGCCCCGAGCGCTCCTCGATGTGATCCACAGTGACCTGGTAATCACAAAAATCTGCGCCCTTGGGGGTTTCCTGGTTCATCACGAATGAGGCGTACAGGCCCGTTTCCGGCGAACTGCCGACCACAATGATTTTCCAATAGCCACTGGGGATGGTGTGCACTTTGTTCGTGCCCGGCAACGAGCCGACAAAATGCTCATACAGCGGCCCGGTGGCCACATACACCTGATCGACGCCTGGTTCCTTGCTGAGGTTGCGCTCCTGGTCTTCCAGGCGCGCCCAGGGCCCCTGGTTGAGCTCGGCCTTTTGCGGGGTGATGTTCGACAAGTAGTTGAGCGTTTGCCAATCGGCCACCCCGGCCATCGAAGCCAGGTTGGCCTGATGCCCACGGTCGATTTTGAGCGCGACGTTGGCGCCGTTGTAATCCACCGGGTCCAGGGTTTCCCCGGCTGGAATATCCGGGTCGGTGCGCCAGTCGCGGGAGCGCCCGCTGGCGGCAGTGGTCTTAGTGATCTTGTAGGAGACCCAGTTGGCAAACTTGGTCGAGCCGTTGTTGTTCAACGTGTAGGCCTGGCGGTTCAACGTCACCGGGCTGCCACCGGTGGGGCAACCAACCGCACAGTTATCGAACGACAAAGGTGGCGCAGGGAGGACGGCGGACTGACGCGAGGGTGTGGTACAGGCGGCCATCAATGGGATCAACGAAAACGCCAGGTACTTGAACGATGTGCTTCCTTGCATGGTGTTACTCCTTGGGATGAATTTCTTGAAAGATCAAAATGGCCTCGGCTGATGCGCTTCCTGCGCAAGCCGAGATGACCATTGAATCACATAAACATTTCTAAACAACGACAGCAATCAGGCCGACGAACGTACCCCCCGCGCGCGCCATCGCACCCATAACTGTGTTATCCATAACGCCGCCCTTTGGCGGGCGATAGCATCACCTCATCAACGCACAAGGAACTTACACATGAGTGGGAAACCGGCAATTGTCTTGGTCCATGGTTTTTGGGGCGGTGCGGCGCACTGGAACCGGGTGATTATCGAGCTGCACAAAAAGGGCTATACCGATTTGCATGCGGTGGAGATGCCGCTGACCTCGCTGGCCGACGATGCCGAGCGTACCCGCAAGATGGTTGCGCCAATCAAAGGCCCGGTGTTGTTGGTGGGGCATTCCTATGGCGGCGCCGTCATCACTCAGGCGGGTAATGAACCGAATGTCGCAGGCCTGGTGTACATCGCGGCATTCGCCCCGGATGACGGCGAAAGCCCAGGCGGCATCACCCAGGAACATCTGCCAGAAGCCGCCCCCAACCTGGCGCCTGATAGCGACGGTTATCTGTGGGTCAAGCCTGAACAGTTCCACGACAGCTTCTGCCAGGACCTGCCCCAGCAAGAAGGTCAAGTCATGGGCGTCACCCAAAAGGCTCCGCTAGCGAGCACCTTTGGCGATGTGATCAGCAACCCGGCGTGGAAGAACAAACCGTCCTGGTACCAGATTTCGAGCCAGGACCGCATGATCCATCCCGATAACCAGGTGCGCATGGCCAAACGCCTAGGCACCCGGGAAACCATCACCCTGGATGCCAGCCACGCCTCCCTGGCGTCCAGGCCGGTAGAGGTCGCTGCGTTTATCGATAGGGCGGCGCGTTCGTTGTCGTGATGGTGTGATCAGACATGGCTGTCCCCAATGGCGCGTTCAGCGTTGCGTCCAATTGAACGCGCCGTATCCCTTTCCCACAACATTGCCGGTCACCCTTCTGAGCACTCTCAACACTGGGTTTCAGTTGCGTATATGAAGACACTCTGGCGGCGCTGTTTGTCGCACCAGAGCATCAACAAAAAGCACAGCTTTATCGTACTCAGAGAGCATCGGGACGAACACACAGGTCACCTTCAAAAAGTGATGTGCTTAGCGCCCGATGGCTTATTTGACCCATTGCCCTGATTATCCCAACCAGCCTTGCCATCAACCTTTCTCATAAACGCCTCCAGCGCTTGCAGATCAGGCAACGGCGCCGTGCTGGTCAGCACGTTGGGCGCATGGCACCACGCAAGCGCGGGCGAAGCGCGTTCGCTCTGGCCATAGATCAACACATGACGAATCTGTGGGTTGTCCCTGATGAACCAGAGCAAATCGAATTTGACGCTGTGCGCCAGGGCGGCATTGATGATCAGCACATCCAGCGGCGTATCGCCGAAATCCACTGCACTCAATACTTCATCCAGCCGGTGTATCGGCGCGATGCGGTAATAGCCCAGCTGGTTCAACGCCCGTTCGATTTTCAAGCGGTAGAAATGCTGCCCATCGGCAATCAGAATGCGTAGCGCTTTATTGGTCATGTTCCCACCGCTCACTGATAAATGATCGAGAAGGTTGCCGACGCATTCGCCGGCCCCGGCGTGACCTTGGCCCCGGTTTGCAGGTAGCGCGCTCGCAGTGGGATGGCATAACTGCTTTCGGTGCTCCTGAGGGTCAGGCCCGTGTTTTGGTTGCTTGCCAGCGGCAGGGCAACGCCGTTACTGGTGGCGACCTGAATGCCGACGCCAGTCGCAGCAGGCGCGTTGCCGGCGGTGCTCGGGTCGAGGCTCAGGATGCCGTTGCTTGCATTGATGGCAGTCCGAGCCGGGTCGATGCGGTATTGCAGTGTGTTGTTGACGCGGGTTCCGCTGGTGCCGGTGCCTGAGGGTGAGTTACCACCTTGCGAAATCCAGCCGGGCCCCGCGGCGGAGAATATGCCGTTGAACGCCGGGCAGTCATTTAGCGCAATGGAGAAGTCCGTCCAGCCGGTGGAACTGTTGAGGCCAGTGAATTTGTTGACCAGGTGGGTGCCCATCGGTACCGAGACATCCGGTGTGCTGCAGGTGCGCGAGACAATCTGGATGCTCCCGGAAATGCCCATCCTGAAGCCGCTCATTCTGGCGTCGCCGAAATTGCCGAACAGGCTCACGATCGGCAATGTACTGCCCACCAGCACACCTGGCGTTACCTCGCCGATCTTAATCAAGATCAGTTCAAAGTTCGAAGGCCCGTCAAAAGGCACGATGCATCTGAAACCCGCCGAACACGAGGTCCATGCCTTGGCGCTTTGCCTGGGCAGCAGGCCACCGTTGCTGTTGAAAGCAACGCCCAATCCGGGGATGCTGGTTCTGTAGACTTTATTGGCATAGGTGCCACTGGTTACATTGGCCAGAGCCTGGCTGGATTCAACGATAAGGTCGGTCCACTGCTGAAACGGCGCGACAAGGCACTCCAACTTCACCGCCTGACCTGAGGCCATGCTGAACTTTTGACGGTAGACCTCAGTGCCCACCGGCACATCCCGCCCGACGGTGATCGCCGAGATCTGCAACGGCATTGAGCCCACGGCAGGCCGGGTACCGTCCATATAGGAACAGGTGACTGCCATGGCCGTGCCGGCCGACGCCCACAAGGCCAAGCCCAGCCCCCCCAGTTTGATCAAAGAGCCGATGTTCATAACGCTACCTTTTGCTGGGTGTTGGGCCGCACGCTGTCAGCGACCTGTTTGCCGGCCGCACACACGGCGTCTACTTGTTGCAGCTGTTGCCCATCGCCGGGGCCCGGCGGGATCGTCAGGGCGCACTGCTGCTGCGCCTGGCTGCCCCAGTTGACCAGCAAACGGCGCGTTTCGGGTTTGATCCGCGCATACAGTTGACCGCCCTGCCCGACCACGCCCACGGTGGCACCCTCGCCATCGGTCACGCCCGCGCCGAACGGCAGGCTGCTGCCGTCGTCCAGGCGCACATTGAGCAGCACCGCGCGGCCCTGGTTGGTGGCGTATTTGAGGTGCACAACGGCACCGGCACGCGGCGCGGTCTGTTGGCTGGTTTCACTTAGCTCTACGTCCAGGGAGCTGCCGATCGGGTCGATCGCCACCTCGTTCAATTCGTACGGGCGCAGGTAGGGCACCACGGCGTTGCCGCTGCCGTCGAGCCTCAGGCCCGGGTAGCCGGAGACCTTCGCGCCCTCGGCGCCTGGGGCGCTGACCACGGCCATGGTTTCACCGCGATAAGGCGTCATGGTCACCCCGTCGACATGGGCTACCACCGTGCCGCTGGCGCCCACCGACGCGCTGGTATAGCCATCGCCCCGGCCCAGGGCGGCACTGAGCATGGCGCGGGCGCCGGTATACTGGCCGTTGAGGGCTGCGCTCTTGGTATTGCTGCCACCGTCATGGCCGAAGGTGGCGCCGTAGCCGTACTGGCGGTCCTCGCCGGCGGTGCCGCTGATACCCGCCTGCTCGCTGTAATGGCCTCGGGGGTCCCGGCCCAGCTGTGCCGTCACTTGCGGCCCATAGCCCGGGCCGCCGAATTCCAGGGGCATGCTCATGGTCAGCAGAAAACTGTTTTCCATATCGCCCAGGCCCATCCGGCTGCGGTTAGCGTTCAGGCTGAAACTCACCCGGTTGAACTGCTTGCTGTAGCTGAACTGGTACTGCACGTCGCTGCCCTGCTGGTTCCAGTAGTTCTGGGCATAGCCGCTGATCGACACCTGACCCCAGGGCCCGAAGCTTTGGTCGGCGGTGACTGACAAGCGGCTGCGCGGGCGGCCGAACTCGCTGGTGTCCCAACCGTTTTTCTCGGCATCGAGCAGCTGCACGGCATTGCTGAAGTCCAGGTAGTCACGGGTAGAAAAACGATAGGCCGCTACCGAAAAGTTACTGCCGGTACTGAGGATGTTCTTGCTGTAGGACAGGCGCATGCTCTGCCCCTTCGCCCGGCCGGCAGCCAGATCGGTCTGGGCGTGCGTCACGTCCACCGCCATCGCGCCAATCGGCGTGCCGAACGCTACGCCTGTGAGGATGGCCGCGTAGTCATCGCTTGATTGCACACCGCCAAACCCGGTGAAGGTGTTGTTCAGACCATATTGCAGCGTGCCTTGCAAAAGGCGCGTCTGCTCGTCAACGAAGTTGTTGCGGGTTTCCCCGGCGGTGACACTGAAACGCGAGGTGCCAGGGCGCAGCAACTGGCTGACCGAGGCGTAGGGCACGATAAAGTTTTGTTCGGTACCGTCCGCCTCGGCCACGCTCACGTTGAGGTCGCCTCCGTAGCCGGTGGAGTACAGGTCGTCGATGACGAAGGCGCCGGGGGCGACCGTGGTTTCCAGCAGCACGTTGCCGGCCTGGCGAATGGTGACACGCGCATTGGTGCGGGCGATGCCACGGATAACCGGCGCATATCCGCGCATGGAGTCGGGCAACATGCGGTCATCACTGGCCAACTGTACGCCGCGATAAGACAAGGTGTCGAAGATCTCACCGCTGGTGTTGGACTCACCTACAGTCAGCTGGCTTTTCAGCGCAGTGATATCGCGTTGCGCGTAGCTGTCCAACGCCTGGTACTGGCTACCGTTGCGCGATTGCCAGCTCATCGAGGCATTGTGACGCAAGCGCCAGTCGCCCAGATTGAGGCCTGCATTGAGCCCCAGGAACGCCGAGTCATTGGTGCCGCTGCGGGTGCGGTTGCGATTGGCATTGAAGTTATAACTGAGCATCCCTGCAGTGACGCCACGGTCCCACAGTTCAGGGCTGACATAGCCACGCGAGTTACGCTTCAAGGCCGCCTGAGGGATGCTGAGGTCAAGTGCCTGGTTCTCCGGGGAGAAGTTCGCACTGGCGCCCTGAATCAAACTGCCCAACGCCGTGCAGCCTGGACCCTCAAGCGCCAGGCTGGCTTCGGGTGACAGTTTGGCGATGTTCACGCCCTGGCGCTCAAGCAGGCCATGATCCATGCACACCACCGGCTTGCTGCCGTCGGGCTGAGCCTCGATACGAATGTCCTGGCGACTGTTCAACTGGCCGTTGAGCATAACGTCCGCACGGTACTGCCCCGGGGTCACCGGGTTGCCGGCCTGGTATTTGCCGAGGTCAAGATTGCGTGAGTCTTCCGGCAGGAATGCATCGTTGAACTGCACCTCTTGCGCCAACGCGGCGTGGCCCCCCCAGGCGCATGGCGCGGCGGCCAATACCTTGAGTATCAAGCGGGTGAGCGGATTCAGGGCGAAGCGAGGCTGCGCCCCCAGGGGCGGCCTGGAGCGGGAAGAGGTCTGCATAAATGACTCGCGGGTAAAGACGTCAGGAATGGTTCAGGGCTTGAGTGCTGTCCGAGTCGGGATCAGCGCGCCGTAATCGTTGATTGCGCTGAACTCCACCTGTGCGCCTGGGGCTGGTCGGGTTTTAAGCGTCGGCAGCGGGAATTGCCGGGTTTGACCCGGGCCCACCATGCCGTCCTCACTGCGCGCGCGCTGACTGCCAGACACCAAGTCCAGCTCAACCAGCGATACGTGAAAAGCCGATGGATTGAACGCTCGCAGAGCCAGGCCCTGGCCATCGCGGGCCGTCACCAGTTGCCATTGCACCTGCTCGATCGCTTCGCTGGCGGTGCCTGCAAGGCCCGTCGGGCGGTAGAACAATTTGATCCGCGAACGGAAGGCCATTTGCAGAGTATTCAGGTCTGCCCCGGCCTCAGGTTTGGGTGGTATTTCCAGCACGTTGAGCCAGAACACCGACTCCTTGTCCTGGGGCAGCGCTGCCCCGGTAAACAATACGCGCAGGCTTTGGCCCTTGGTCGGGTCGATACGCGCCACCGGAGGCGAAAGCAGAAACGGCGCCTTGGAGCTGGTGGGCGTGGACTCCACACTGCCGGTATCAATCCACGCTTGCATCAACGCGGGTTGAGTACCGTTGTTATTGAGTTTTACTGTGACTTCTTTCTGGTCTGCCGGGTAGATCACGCGGGTGCCGGTGATCACCACACCTGCCAGCGCCTGGGAACACCCAATTGCCACAAGACTTGCCAGAAGCATTTGTTTAAATGGAAGTATGCAAGGCATGACGTAGTCCCAATGCCGCCCCGAAAACACGCCCTTTAACTATTCAACAGGGCGTGTAGTCATTACCGGCGACTTACTGATAATTGATGGAGTAAGTCACGTTGCTGATAACGGTGCCCGGCGTGGTCGCGGCTTGGGCGTAGTATTGAACAGCGTACGGCAGGTCTGCGCTGAGTGCGGTGGCGTCGATGGCGATACGGCTGGTGGAAGCCACTTGTGCGGTGTCACCGGCTTTGATGGACTTGCCATTGGATGCGTCGATCAGTTGCAGTTGAACCTTGGTAGCACCGCCGCCGATGTTCTTCAAGTTGCCGCTGGCCGGATCAACCGAACCGCCGGCTTCAAAGAACGCAGCTGCGGTTTTCAGCGCTGCCGAGCATTTGCTCAACTGAATGCTGAAACCGGTCTGGCCGGCCACTTGGCCAGACGAGGTCAACGAGGCAGTGGAGATAGTCGGCAGCGTGACGGTAGTGCCTGCCGAGCCGGCCGCCCCATTCACTGCAACCTGGCAGGTCTCGGCCTTCAGTTCGCCGTTGAAATTGATGGTGCCGTCCGACGCCATGGCAGCGGAGGTGGCGGTGGCGGCGACCAGTGCAGCGAGGACGCGAGCTTTGTAATTCATGAGTAACTCCGAGAGAGCGATATACCAGGTAAGTGAAGAAGTTTCCGGTGCTGGAGAACTTCTGTGTTGTTGCGCAGTGAAGTGTAGGGAGTCCACGCAAAACCCAATATAGGAGTGCTCCTAAAAACAACTAAGCCACTCAATATTTCAAACAATTAACGCCTCTTTCCCTCGGTGTAAACTTACCCCTTCAACTTATGTTTTTTTATTGGGCTGCTCATTACTTCGTCTATAGGAGTGGTCCTAAAAAGCTGGCTATCGACGCAACGCAGACTATTTAATAACTCGCTGCAGTCCAGTCATCCATCATGAGACTCAATTGACGCGCGACCGCCACCGTTGGCCAGCTCACTTCATCGTGCAACAACAACTCGACCTTTTCGGCGCCGGCCGCAATCGCCGCCCAACCTGCCGTCTGCGCAGCGCCCTGGAGGCGATGCGCAGCCTGCATGGCAACCGGGCGGTCACGCAGGGCAACAGCGCTGAACAGACGGTTCATATCCGGGCGCAACGCTTCCTGCGGCCCTTCCCGCTCATGCCTGGAGGCACCGTGCACCTGCGTCGCGGCTACCGGCACCTGATCGCACCACAACTCAATCATTTGCTGCAATTTGTCCTGACGCACCGGCTTGCTCAGAACGCCGTCCAGGCCAGCCGCAAAACAGCGTTCGAGATAGGCATTGCCGGTCACCTGCGACATCGCAATGATTGGGCAATGCCCGTACTGTTGTTGGCGCTCCACGTCGCGCAAAGCGCGGCTCAGGTTGAACGCGTGATGCTCATCGATCAGTACCAGAGCAACCCTGTGCTTATTGAAGAGCGCCAGCGCCTCTTCATCATCGTCCGCCGACAACACGCCCAGGCCAAAACCTTGAAGCAGGGCTTTCACTGCTTGCTGATCGGCGTACTCCGCCTCCAACACCAGTACCCAGAATGAAACCTCTATAGGCGCTGCGACAGAATCTGCCGCCCGCACTGGCGACTCAAGCGCGCCAGCCCACTCGACGGGCAACCTCACTTCGACTTGGGTGCCGCTCCCCGGCACGCTGCTCAACGTCAGCTCGCCCTGCATCAACCTCACCAACCGGCGACAGATCACCAGCCCCAAACCGGTGCCGCCACTGCGCTTGAATGACTGCCTGGCGCGGGCATAGGGCCGAAACAGCGCAGCTTGCGCCTGGTCGGACAAGCCAATGCCGGTGTCGACCACGCGTATCAACGCCTGCGATGTTGCCCCCGGCTGTGCGTCGGGCAGCAGCAGTTGAACCTCAACCCCGCCGTGCTCGGTGAACTTGATGGCGTTGGAAATCAGATTACGTAGCACCTGGGCCACCCGTTGGTCATCGAGCAGTGCTGAAACAACGGGACGCTGACCGGTCAATGTCAACGTCAGCCTCTTTTCCTCGGCATAGCCTCGGTAATCATCCACCTGCTCTTGCAGCAGTGACCACAGGTCCACCGGCTCAAGGTTGAGCCGCAATTGCCCGGCCTCCATTTTGGAGATATCCAGCACATCGTCTACCAGGCGCAACAAGGTGTTGGCGCCGGTATTGGCCAGGCCCGTGAAGTGCCGCTGTTGTTCGTCCAGCGGTGTGTGCTCAAGCAGCTCAACTGCCGCCAGCACTGCGTTCATCGGCGAGCGGATTTCATGGCTCATGACCGCCAGGAACATCGCTTTCTCGCGCTCGCGCTGCACCGCGCGCCGTCGCTGCAACCGGCTTTGCCACACCAGGATGATAAGTAACAGCACAATGGCCAGTAACAGCCACAACTCACCCGCGTAATGTGCGGCGATGGACCTGATGGTCGGGATATCCAGGTTCATGTCGGCAAACCAGGCGTCGAAGATCGCCTTGCGCTCATCGCCGGTGATCGAGGTCAATGCCTTCTCCAGGATCGACAGCAGGATTTCATCGCTGTCGCGCACCGCCATGCTGACACCCGTGTGCAATTGGGGCACCACGCCGGATATCTGCAATACGCCCTGGTACTGGCGGGAAAGATACGGGATCAACAACCACTCCGAAGCGATTGCGGCGTCTGCCTTGCCGTCCTTGACCATGGCCATCATGTCTACGGCGTTCTGCGCGGTGATGATCGTGACTCCCGGGGCCTCGTGGCGCAGGAATGCGCCATAGACTTCGCGTCCCAACATGACTAACCGTTTGTGAGCGAGCTGTTGCAGACCTGCCAGGGGCTGATCGCCGAAACGACTGACAAGGATCGTCGAGCTGGTGTTGTAAGGCAGGGTGTAAAGCATCCCACGATCCTGGGCCGGGTCGTCGGAGCGGCGTCGAGTGGACAAGATGTCGACCTCACCGCTGATCAGCATGTCCTTGCGGGCACTGCGCGTGGTGGTCAGCACCGGTTCGAAATGCAGGCCGGTACGCAGGCCGATCAGCCTCAGGTATTTGGCCGAAAGACCGCGCAATTGGCCGCTGCTCATGTATTCGAAAGGCAGCAAGTCCTCAAACACCCCCACACGCAGCACCGGATTGGCAGCGATCCAGGCCACCTCCTGTTGCGTCAACGCCATGGGTGGCGAACTGGCGTACACGCCAACCGACGCCGGAAGGCACACTAACGCCAGTACCACCAGCAGGCGCCGCATCAGCGTGCCGTCCGTTGCACCGGTGTCGCCGGCAGCACGTCGAGCGCAGTATCGCCGCTCAAAGCGGCCCAATGCTGCAGCAACGGCTGCAAGGCTTGGGCGTGCACCGGCCCCCACTCATGTTCGCCGTACAGCAGACGCTCCATGTATTCAGCGGCCTGCGCCAGTGCCGCCCACTCCATGATCAACGCCGCGCCGTGCAATCGATGAGCCACGTGCTGCGCCGATGCGCGATCACACAGGGCGACGGCTTTGATCAGGTTTGCCAGGTCGCCGGCCATTTCACGGTAGATTGAGGCTTGATCCAGCAAAGGCGCCATCAAGCTGGTGCTCGGCGCAGCCAGCTTGACCCCACACCAGCGCTCAATGACCTCGGATAACTGTCCAAGACGTATGGGCTTGCTCAACGTCGCGTCCATGCCCGCCTCGATACAGCGTTGCAGATGACGGTCGCCGGTCAGGGCAGAGATGGCGATAATCGGGCTGCGTATGCGCCCCAATTGTATTTCCAGGGCGCGTAATCTGCGCACCAGCCCATAGCCATCCTCATCGGGCAAATCGCAGTCCATCAGCACCAGGTCATAGACGGTTTCCCTGAACAGGGGCCAGGCTTGCGCAGCGTTGGCAGCAATCACTGGTTGACAGTCAAGCGCACTGATTTGCGCGCGCAATACCTCCTGGTTGGCATAAGTATCTTCCACCACCAGAATTCGCAGCCCGCTCGAGGTTGGCTGGGTTGAGGGTGCAGCTTGCGCCAGCAAGACAGGTGGTTCCTCGCCGATGCTCACCGGTAAGCGGATAGTCACTGTGGTGCCCGTGCCCTGCTCGCTGGTCAGCGTAAATGCCCCGTGCATCAAATCCACCAACTGTCGACAAATCATCAGGCCCAACCCGGTACCCCCTGTGCGCCTGGAAGACTCGCGGGCCTGGGCATAGGGCTGAAACAGGGTGGCCTGCACTGCCTCTGAAATGCCGACGCCACTGTCGCGAACTTCAATCTGCAATTGCGGGCTGCCGTCCGGTAAAGTCGCCAACGCCACGTCAATGTCGATACTGCCCGTGTCGGTAAACTTGATGGCATTGGAAATCAGGTTATGGAAGATCTGCGTGAGCCGGGAGCTGTCGAGCAGCAACAGGGGCAGTTGCGCCTGAATATGGCTGTTCAAGCTCAGTTTTTTTTCTCGCGCACGCAGTCGATGCAGGCCAACTACGCCTTGAACCAATGCCGACACGTCGATTGCCTCAAAGGCCAGCCGGGGCAGTTTGGCGACCGAGCCGGGCCTGTCCAGCACATCATCGAGCAGGCGCGCCAGGGCGTTGGCGCCACTGTTGGCTAAATGGGCCAAATGGCGCTGCTGCTGGTTAAGCCGGGTGTGCCCAAGCAACTCCATCGCTGCTAGCACGGCGTTCATCGGTGAGCGGATTTCATGCCCCATCACGACCAGGAACATGGATTTTTCCTGCTCGCCAAGCACGGCCAGATGCCGCTGGCGCTGGCCGCGATACACCAGAGCGCACAAGCTGACCAGCACCAGCGCGCCAAGGATCAGCACATGCGAATAATGGGCGGCGATACTCGGCAATGAAGGGATATTAAGGTTCAGGTCCTGGTACCAGCGCCCATACAGCGTGTTGCGTTGCTCGACGCTGATGGACGCGAACACCTTTTCAAGGATCGAATACAGCATGACCTGGTCTGTACGGGTCGCCATGCTCACATCCAGCACTTCGCTGCCGAGCACACCGGATACTTCCAGAATGCCCTGGTACCGCTGGTACAGATAAGGCGTTAGAAAGATGGCTGACGCGATTGCCGCGTCGGCGCTGCCGTTTTCAACGCGGGTCAGTATCTCCAGGGCCGAAGCGCTTTTTTTGAGATTTGCCTTTACCCCCTTTCGGCGGAATATTTGCTCGTAGTACGCCACATCCGGTATCGCTACGGTCTTGCCCTGCAATTGGTCAATATCGAAAACGTCGGGGCTATCAACACGCGTGACAATGATCGGTGAGGTCGATTCGTAAGTCAGCGTTTGAAGCCCCTTGATGGTGGGTTCAGACCGGAAGCGCAAATAGGAGGACAGCAGGTCCACCTGCCCCTCCAGCAACATGTCTTCGCGCTCTGCCAGCGTCTTCCCGGGCAGGTAAGTGAACTGAATGCCCGTCGCGGCTGTGACAACTTGCAAATACTCTGATGACCGCCCGTGCAATACCCCCGCGTCCATGTATTCGAAAGGAATCAGATCCTCAACCACCCCGACCCGTAATACCGGATGCGTCTGGATCCAGTGCTTTTGCTCTGCACTCAGTTCGACCGGACCGGCCCTTACACCAGGCACCAGCATTATCAGCAAGCACCATAACGCCACGACGCACCGCCCCGTTTTCATGGTGTACCGATGATCTTGTTGAGCTTGAACAGCTCATTGTTGGACGTCACCCCGAGCTTGCGGAATGCAGAGGTTTTTTGCGTGCTGATGGTTTTGATGCTGCGATTGAATTTCTCGGCTATTTCACTCACGGTCATGCCTGCCAGATAACAGCGAATGACTTCCTGCTCACGGCTGGTCAGCTCCGCCAGCGCCAAGGCGTCCCGCTCTTCAGCGGGGCTTGCACTTTTCTCACCGGTGACCGTTTCCGCCAGGCGATACGTCATGTCGGTGTTCAAATACACCGCACCCGCTGCGACTTTTCGAATCGCCTTCACCAACTGGCTCATGTCTTCGCCCTTACCCACAAAACCACGGGCCCCGACCCGCATGGCGAGGCCCACTGTCGCCGGATCATGATGGCTGGACAGGATCAGGATATGGCAGTTGGGAAATTTGACGCGTAAAGCGCGGATCAGTGATACACCGTCCAACTCATTGGGATTAAGGGAGAAATCCAGAAGTAGTAAATCTGCCGGTGCCGTAACAAGGCCTACAATTAAGTCGCGGCTTTTTTCATAAATGCCAACCACTTCAAAGTTCGCCTCGGCTGCCAACGTATTGGCAAGGCCATGTCGAACGACCGCGTGGTCATCCAATAACGCAATGCGTATGGTTTTCATCGTGATCGTACCCTCTCGGTCCGGCGCGCACCGCACCGTCGAAATACAGGGATAACTCATCGATACAACGTCTAATACGCACATGAGTATATGCAATAGCCGCAAAATGACACGCGCACAGCAGATGAATTCGTGCCGCTCAAACCCCTTCGATAATATGCCTGATCCTGAATAACTCATTGTTCGACATCACCCCCAACTTGCGAAATGCGGAGGCTTTTTGCGAGCTGATGGTTTTGATACTGCGGTGGAATTTCTCGGCGATTTCCGTGATGGTCATGCCGGCCAGGTAACACCGGATCACCTCCTGCTCGCGCGCAGAAAGGCTGACAAAGCGCAGGGCTTCATCCCGGCCTTTGGCCTCGCCGTCATAGCTCACGGCGGTAGCTTCCGCCACGCGGTAGGCCATGTCCGGGCTCAAGTACACCGCGCCCGAGGCCACCAGGCGGACTGCGCAGATCAACTGCTCCATGTCCTCGCCCTTGCCCAGAAACCCGCGTGCGCCCACCCGTAACGCCAGAATTGCCGTCGCCGCATCGTGGTGCGTCGAAAAGATCAGGATCCGGCAGGTTGGAAACTTCACGCGCAGCGCGCGAATCAACGAAATACCATCCAGCTCGCAGGGGCCGAGCACAAAATCGAGCAGCAATATCTCAGCCGGTTCGGTCGCCAGCCCAGCCATCAGATCACGGCTACGGCTATACACGCCGACCACTTCAAAGTCCGGTTCCTGTACCAGTCGATTGACTAAACCATGTCGTACAATTGCATGATCATCCAGCAAAGCAATGTGTAAACGTTTCATAGATCAAGGAACACTCTTTATAACGAGCAAAAAGACGAGAACCGAAACTTATCGACTGTTAGTTAGTTCTCGACTTTTCAAGCGCACAGTTCGCCAGCCGAGCGACTACGCCTCAGCAGCAGGATATTCAAAAGCACTGAACATTTGAAAAATCAGACGATGCGCAACTTAATGCAATGGCGCCCCGATGAATATCAGACTGCTCTTAAAAGCGTATGGCTCACTCAATTGCCGAGGCGCCGTTGCTGTTCTGTTGGGTCACAAAGTTCAGGAAGGCATCGATTTCCATCGGCCGCGCCAAGGCATAGCCTTGTCCAACCCGGCAGCCCAAACGGTGCAGCAACGGGATCGTCGACTCATCCTCGATCCCCTCCGCCACCAGGCTCAGGTTGAGCAGCCGCGCCCAGTTGACGATGCCGGCGATGACATTACGTGACGAGGAATGCTGTTCGACCCCCCGGACAAACGAGCCATCGATTTTCATCTCGTCAAACGACAGGTTTGCCAGCAAGGCGAAGGTCGCCGCCCCTGTGCCGAAATCATCCATCGACACCTGGAAGCCCTTGGCTCGAATAGCGGTCAACGAGGCCGACAGATACAACTCATTGGGTTCGGGCACGTCTTCGGTCAGCTCGATCTTGAGCAGGCGATTGGGCAGCTCTGCCTGCCGCATTCTGGCTGCCAGGCGATCGGCGAAGTTGGGCGTACAAATCGTCTTGGCCGAAGCATTTACGGCAATGGGAATCTGGATGTTCGCGCGCTTGAGCGACAGCATGACCTTGATCGTCCACATCTCCACCAGGCTGAACAACAGCAAATCCAGGCCCAGGCGGTTGACCAAAGGCATCAGTACCGAAGGCGGTACTTCACCAAAGCGGGGGTGCTTCCAGCGCACCAACGCTTCGGCCCCCACAATGCGTCGGCTGAGCAATTCGAACTGCGGTTGAAACACAAAGCGCAGCCCGTCGCCAGTCGTCAGCGCATGGATCACCTCATCTTCGGCCAGGGCGTCGAAGGTATTTTTGCGTAGCGAGGGGTCGGGTTGCACGCGGGTCAATACCGTGGCGCGCAATGCATCGCCCAAGTCCAGGGTACCGCCTTCGCGCACGATCTCGACGAAAATGCCCGCCGCCCTTGCCAAACGGGCATGGGATTCCAGGGCGCTGACGGCGACTCCACCCAAGTACTTGATCCACAGCGGCTTGGCCGACCTTTCACGCGCAGACGTACGTGCACCGTCAGCGGCCCCACCCGGCGCGCCCAGCGTGGTTTCGCCCATCCACAAAATCCCTGGAAACTGGGCCAGTTTGCCAGACTCGAGACGTGCCTTGAGCAGGCTGGGCAACATCAAGCCATCGCCGCATTCAGGGCGAATTTCACTCACGATGACGTCGACCGGATAATCATCCAGCCACGCTTGCAGCGCATCCAGGGAGTCGACGTTGGCCAGGGGCAAGACCCCCATGCCACTCAATGCGGATGCAAGCCGATGTGCGCACGCCGCATCGGACGCCAGCGTGATTACACGTAACGCGCTGAACTCGTTGGGCACGGCGACATTTAGGATCATGACAAGGAATTTCCCGAGACTATTTCTTCAGGGAAAAAGCTTATCAGCGCCAAAAAAGAAACAAATAGGACTGGGACTAAAAGCCAGCGTGGCTGCCATCAGCCTTTATTGAGCAGCATCCGCCCCATCACGCATACGCCGGCTATCCCGTAAGGGCGGCGCGCCAAACAGTCGCTTGTATTCGCGGCTCAATTGCGAGGCGCTTTCATAGCCCACCGGGCTGCTCGCCTGGCCTGCGTCCAAGACCTGATTGAGCATCAGTTGCCGCGGACGATATGCTATCGATAAGGCGGCGCGTTCGCTGTCGTGACGATGTAATCAAGCTCGAGGGGTAATGAAGTGTTTAAACAGAGGATGCTTAACGACCATGGCTGAATACCTTCTGCCCCCCGCTGCCCCACACTGGCTGATCCGCCAAGCCACCCCCGACGATGTGCATGCCTTGGTCGCACTGGATGCCTACGCAACCGAGCATGCCAGCCGTCGCGTGTTTATCCATGACGCCGTGGTTCGCCAGCAATGCCTGGTAGCCGCCGACGCCAACCTGTGCGCCGGCTACCTGGTGCTCACCCACGATTTTTTCAACCATGGGTTTATTGCCCTGGTGGTGGTTTCACCGCTGTACCAGCGCCAGGGCGTCGCCCTTCGTCTGCTGGCAGCGGCCGAAGCGGCCTGCAAGACGCCCAAGCTGTTCACGTCGACCAATGCCTCCAACGGCGCGTCCCAGGCCCTGCTGATGAAAGCCGGCTTTATTCCCAGCGGGCAGATCGAGAATCTGGACGATAACGACCCTGAACGTGTGTACGTCAGGTTCATTCGCTGACGATACCTTTTGTAGGAGCGAGCTTGCTCGCGAAACACTCACAGGCGCCGCGCTTATTCAGGGAGCACGCGTTATCGTTGAGGTTTTTCGCGAGCAAGCTCGCTCCTACAGAAAGCAGAACGCCATCTGCGCGGCCAGGAACCTTTTCTCGAATGCACAATCTGTGGTTCACCCTTTTGAACCGATCGAGACCCCGCACATGCTT
Organism: Pseudomonas sp. MF6751; assembly: GCF_016613265.1. Classification (NCBI taxonomy): domain Bacteria; kingdom Pseudomonadati; phylum Pseudomonadota; class Gammaproteobacteria; order Pseudomonadales; family Pseudomonadaceae; genus Pseudomonas; species Pseudomonas sp. MF6751. The sequence continues at coordinate 16,164 of NZ_JAENSV010000020.1, read as the reverse complement.
GTGAAAAAAGCCGTCCTCTGCCTGGCACTGCTAAGTGCCGGCTTCATCGCAGGCTATGCGGCCAAACCCACCCCGCAGCTGCAAGTCACCGCTGGCCAACTGATGGAGTGCGGCGAACTCATGATCCCGACGCTTGGGATGTGAGCCGCGCATACCCAGGTAAAAGCCGTTTCAGCCGCCCGAAGTCACGTCCGCAGGGGGCACGTTGAACCCATTGCGCCCCGCCGCCTTCGCACCGTAAAGCGCTGCATCGGCCGCCTCGACCAAACCCAACACCGGCTCCAGCCGTGAGCCCATGCCCGTCGCAACGCCGATACTCACACTCACGCGCCCGAAGGGGCTGCCTGGGTGTGTGATGTTCTCCTGCTGCAGGCGCGCAAGAATGCGTTGCGCGACCACCGCAGCGCCTGCACTGTCAGTCGCGGGCATGATGATCGCCATTTCTTCTCCGCCATAGCGCGCCACCAGGTCCGACGGCCGCCGCACGCACGTTTCCAATAACGTGCTGACCGCCTGCAAGCAAGCATCTCCCGCGACGTGACCAAAGGCATCGTTGAAGCGTTTGAAATGGTCGATATCGATCATCAGCAATGCCAGTGACGTACCCTCGCGCTGCGCCCGGCGCGCTTCAACGGCCAGCGTTTGGTCAAAACAGCGGCGGTTGGCGAGGCCGGTCAGCGCATCCTTTTTCGCTAATAGCGCCAATTGCCGATTGGAGTCGAGCAACTGTTGCTGGGCGACACGCAACGCCTCTTCCGCCGCCGTACGCCTGCGGATATCCAGGATCAGAAACCAGCCGATCAGCCCCGTCAGCCCCAACAGCCCCACCACCACGACCGCTGACAGTGCCGCCTCGATGCGCCACGCCGCGAGGGCCTCGTGCTTGCCCAACGCGACCGTGGTGATCAGCGGCAGGGTTTCGCTCTTGCGAAAGGCATAGAGTCGCTCTACCCCGTCCAGGCTGGAGGTATAGGCCGCAGTGCCCACAGGCTGGTCGACGAGGTACTTGGAATAAATAGGCGAGGTGGAAAAGTTGCGGCCCATGTCCTGCTCGCGGAAGGGGTAACGCACCAGCAACGTGCCGTCGGCGTAGGACAGGCCGATGGCGCCCTCCTGGCCTACATCGAGTTTGCCGAACACCCGCAGAAAGTTTTCCACCCCCAGGGTCACAGCGACCACGCCAGCGAAGTTGCCCGCCGCGTCGTTGAAACGGCGGCTGATGGTCACCACCCATTCACGGTTGGCGCGGCTTTGAATCGGCGGGCCAATAAAAGGTTCAGCGCTCGGATCGTCGCGGTGGTGGATGAAATAGGCCCGATCACTGCTATTGGCGCCCTCCGGGATCGCGCGATTGGAAGACAGCAGCCACCGGCCCTGAGGATCATAAATGGTGATGCCGCTCAGCTGCGGCATCAGCGGCTGCTGTCGGTTGATCAGCGTGCTGATTCGCTGGATTTGTACCGGGCCACTGCCTTCGGTTTCCAGGCGCTCAACCAGCCCCAGCAACAGCAACGAGCTTTGCCGCACGATGCCTTCGGTATAGGTGTTAAGGGCCTGGGTCAGGTTCAAGCCATGCACATCCACTTCCGCCAGCGCACGGTCGCGGGAAGACAGGACTTTCCAAATCGTCAGCGAAGTCAGGGAACAGCCGATCACCAACAGCAACAGCATCACAAGACGGGTATCACGCTTCACGTCAGCACCTTAAGGAAGTCCGGTTTCCATTCCAGCCATCATTCGAACGTCGGTACTCACAGGGGCAACCGGTTCCAGAGTGCCAGCATACAAGCAGTCTGTGCGGGCTGCAGCAACAGAGTGTGCGGCTGAGCGCCGGCCAGAGGAGCCAGCGCCTTTAATGATCACTATCAAACAGGGTATTGAATGCTAAACCAATCGTTAAGGTCGCCATTAATTCAATATCAATCGACGCGACAAAACTTATACGAAGCGGCACTTCCTGAGCCTAGTTGTACAAGTTTCATCTACCACTCTACCGTTCATCGCCCTTTTTAAAAAATTTCAAAACATCTGCGCACTTGCCCCTATCAGAAAAGATGTCCGTTGCATAAACGGGCAACTAGCGAAACGACATTTCAAAACTGGGAGTATTGTTATGACGACGAGCAATAAAAACCCTGGAAACTTCGCCAATGATCGCGAAAAAGCATCACAGGCGGGAAAGAAAGGTGGACAGGCCTCTGGCGGCAACTTCGCCAACGACCGCGAGAAAGCCTCGGAAGCCGGGCGTAAAGGCGGCCAGAACAGTCATGGTGGTGGACGTAAGTCCTGACCACACGGGCAGTACCGCTGTTCCGTTCGTTAACAAAGGGCATTCATCATGCGTGCGTCCATTGATAATCAGCGCGGCGAGCCAGCTCGCAGGCCGATTGTAGAAGTGCAAACTAAAGCACGGACTGGCCTGCGTTCTAATACGTCTGCGTGTTACGAACATCAGCAACTTGTTGAACAAGCCGAAGCAACGATAAGTGCATCTAAAACGCCCCCCTTGTGTGAAAGGCACTTATAACCGTGCAGCTTGATGCACGCGACTAAGTGCACGTTTCCAGCACAATCGAAGTGAACGTTACATTACCGACATAACGACGAGGTAACTGAACATGACTACTCAAGACAAGCAAGGCCAAATGAGCGTCAGCGAAGCCGGGAAAAAAGGCGGCGAAGCCACTTCTGCGTCCCATGACAAAGAGTTCTACCAGGAGATCGGCAGCAAAGGTGGCCAAAACAGTGGCGGGAACTTCAAGAATGATCCCGAGCGCGCCGCTGAAGCCGGCAGCAAAGGCGGCCAGAACAGCGGGGGCAATTTCAAGAACGACCCCGAACGCGCCGCCGAGGCGGGCAGCAAAGGCGGCCAGAACAGTGGCGGCAATTTTGCCAACGACCGTGAAAAAGCTTCCGAAGCCGGGCGTAAAGGTGGCGAACACAGCCACGGCGGCGGACGCAAAAGCTGATGTGCTTGATGCAGGGGAGCCGTGCTCCCCTGCTTTCATTGATGAGGGACACCATGCCTTTACACATTATCAACTTCACCGCACCGGTCACCGCTTCTACGTGCAGCCAACTGATTGAAAAAGCTTCGTTGGCCGTACAACAAGATGCCCAGGGCCTGGTACTGAATATCGCCACCATGGGTGGTGAATGCAGCTACGGCTTTACGATGTACAACTTTTTATTGTCCCTGCCGATTCCGGTGCATACCCATAACCTCGGCACAGTGGAATCCATGGGCAATATCATCTTCCTGGCCGGTGAGCGCAGGACTGCCTGCAAGCACAGCAAATTCCTGTTCCACCCCTTCCACTGGCATGTGCAAGGCGCGGTTGACCATTCGCGCATGTCCGAATACGCGATGAGCCTCGATTACGACTTGCAGTTATACGCACGCATCGTAGCCGAGCGCACCGCTGATGCCGTCGAAAAACTGGAGACTGAAAAGTACCTGATCGCCGCGCCACGCATTCTTGATCCGCAACAAGCGCTGACCGCCGGCTTGATCCATGGGATCGAACTTCCCGTGATCAAGGCGGAGTTCGTGAGCAGCTTCATTCACTCCTAGCACCTTTTATTCAATGGGGGAGCCTCACAATGGACGAAGAAACGATCCGACTCGCCGCGTACCGCATTTGGGAACAGCAAGGGAAGCCTGACGGTCAGGATTTCGTGCACTGGTTACAAGCCAGGGAGGAGCTGACAACCCCGCCGACTGACGGCCTGGCAGGCTCGATAGCAAGTAGCGTCACCCCGCCTAACCCGCACCGATCAAAGCGCCAGGCGACCGCCGCCGGGCAAAAAAACCGCAGCAGAAAACCCTACACCTGAACCCATAGAGCCGAGCGTGCGGACGCGCCTGTCGATAAACCTGCCAGGGTTCTAAAACATCGACAGCCGTCCAAGCGCCATCCCCGCCCCGCCGCCTCTCGATACTGGCATTAAAACATCAACTAATCGCTTGTTTGAATTCTTCCTCTTTAGCAGTTGAAAACGCCCACTTCTTAATCGAGAGTGGCCGTTCATTCAGGGAGGAATCGATGTGACCCATCTACAAGCGAACCGAAGTTGCCTGCAATGTAAACAACCCTACGAATCGACGCTGGATGACTCCGACTTTCTGGTGTCGTCGGCCTCTGACATGCTCTGCCCGGCGTGCAAGCAACACTATGCAGCCGACCTCATGAAAGAGGCACTTCAACGCAGCGTGCAAAAGTTGTGCATGTTGCAGGAGCGACGCAAAAAACAGTAAACACTCGCCTCGCCCCACCGCCACCCGCATGGACACCGCCCATTAAAAAATACATTTATTCTGGTGGCGGTGGTACATAGGGCTTTGCAATAAACGGGATACTCCCAGACGGACGCCATTTTACATTTTCAAGACCGTAGCGCTCGGCCAGCGGTTTACTGATGCGTTTGATCTTTTCATTACGCGACCTGGGAATAATGCCAATTCCTGCATCGCAACAGGCCCAATGCCACGCCTCTGCGTTATTCATCACCTCCGCTCTTATAATGAAAGACTTAGGCACGTGGTGGTATTCGTATTCGATGACATATAAAGAATTTTTCATAACCTCTCCTTCTGATTTTTTGTTATTTGCTCAGAACGAAGGTTCAGAAATTTTAATGTTTTAATGACGACGATCACGCACTTGCTGTTGCACTACCGTTCGTCGGCCTCGCATTAAAAAAATAAAACGGTTCATGCTTCTTCTGTTTCTTAATACTGAGTCTGTTCACTCCAGGCTCTTGGTAAAAACTCCTGTCTTGCCCGCACTCTGTGCGGGCTTTTTTATTCTGCCGCGACGCTACACCCTGTGGCGAGGGAGCTTGCTCCCGTGACGGCCTGGCAGCCGACGCTTATCTCCCTGACGCGCCACAATTTAGGTGTGGAAGCTGACTTGCCAGCTCCCACATTCAAGATCGCGGAGCCACTCAATCGTCGTCGTGCAAGTGCGCGTCAGCACAGGGCAGTCGGCCGGACTCCCCCCCGGCAATCCGTTCCGCCTGATCAATACCGCGTTTGAGCGCGTCATTCACCGTCCATTCGGCACCCGGCAACTGCTTGGTGCGTTCAACCACACATTGTCCCGTCGCGGTGTATACGCACACCAGCACGTCAATATCGGCATCTTCCCGCTCCCGAGCCCTGACTTCGATATGGCAGCCGTTTTCAACCTCCTGGGTAAAACACTCTTCGTCGAGTGCCTTGGCGGCCCAGGCTTTATAGGTGTTGCCACGTATAAACATAGCGCTTCTCCAAAACCGTTAGTGGGGTTGGCCATCAACTAACGACTGAAATCCCTAACCAGAATTCAGACTTTCTGCAAGGCCACCTCCATCATGCACCGATAAAAACCCTTTACCGTTTCGCCTGTTAAACCGTTCGTCAGGCGAGGAAACAAATTGTTAAACCAACCCATCGGGCTCTATTCAAAATGTTCGGGAGCGCGGCGAAATGCGCCCTGCAGAGCGGCAGCAAAAGCCAATAAAACCGTGCAGTAGAAGCTTTTTATCTACTGACGGCACCTTATTGCCGAGTATTTAACACCTGACGGCTCCTAAGGTTAACAAGCGCTTCGCTTAGTTAACGCTTGAGCACTGATTCGGCACAGCAAAACGCAAGTTTCCAATACAGGAGCAAGGCATGAAACGAGCGATGGGTTATTGCCTGGTCACTATCACCAGCCTCTTCTTACTCACCAGTTGCAACCTGGTGGTATTCAACCCCAAGGGGCAAGTAGCAACCGATGAGCGCGACCTGATTATTCTCGCTACGGGCCTGATGCTGCTGGTGGTCGTCCCGGTGATTGTGATGATGTTTGTCTTCGCCTACCGCTACCGCGCCACCAATAAAAAAGCGCGTTACTCCCCCCGCTGGGCCAGTTCACACAAAATCGAAGCGGTGGTATGGGGCGTTCCCCTGCTGATCATCATCGTCCTGGGGTGGGTGACCTGGGAGACCACCCACGCACTCGATCCCTATCGCCCGCTGGAATCAGACACCCCGCCGATCAATGTGCAGGTGGTGGCCACCGACTGGAAGTGGCTGTTTATCTACCCTGACCTGGGCATCGCCAGCGTCAACGAACTGGCCCTGCCGGTGCACACGCCGGTGAGTTTCACCGTCACCTCCGACGCGGCCATGACCTCGTTCTTTATTCCCGCACTCGGCGGGCAGATCTACGCCATGGCCGGCATGCAGACCAGGTTGCACCTGATCGCCAACGAAACCGGTGAGTTCAGAGGGATTGCCGCCAACTACAACGGCCCCGGTTTTTCCGACATGCATTTCACCACGCTGTCCCTGAGCACTGCCGACTTTCAAACCTGGGTGACAAAGGTCAAGGGTGCGGCCACCTCTCTGGACCACAGCTCTTACACGCAATTGGCCAAGCCCACCCTCAAGCACCCGGTGACCTATTACTCGGCGGTACAGGAGCGCTTGTTCCTGGACATCGTCGATAAATACGAGGGCATGAACAAGGCCAATAAACCCCGGCGCTCGCCATTGAGCGACGCTGCACAACGCACCGATCAACACCCAAGTCTGCTGGCTGAGGAGCGGTAACCATGTTCGGAAAACTGTCGTGGGACGCGATCCCAACCACTGAACCCATTGTGATGTACACCCTGGCCGTCGTCGGCCTGATCGGGGTGGCGCTGGTGGGCTCGATCACCTGGAAACGCAAGTGGGGCTATTTGTGGCGCGAATGGTTCACCTCGGTGGACCACAAGAAGATCGGTTGCATGTACATCATCGTCGCCCTGGTGATGCTGCTGCGCGGGTTTTCTGATGCGATCATGATGCGCACCCAGCAAGCCATGGCCGCCAGCGGCGGGCCGGGTTACCTGCCGCCGGAACATTACGACCAGATCTTCACCGCCCACGGTGTGATCATGATCTTCTTCATGGCCATGCCCTTTGTGGTCGGCTTGATGAACATCGTCGTGCCGTTGCAGATCGGCGCTCGTGATGTGGCCTATCCGTTTCTCAATGCCCTGAGTTTCTGGCTGTTCGTGGTGGGTGCGGCGCTGGTGAATATTTCGCTGGGGGTCGGTGAATTCGCGCGCACCGGCTGGGTCGCGTATCCGCCGTTATCCGAGCTGGGCTACAGCCCCGGCGTCGGGGTGGATTACTACATCTGGTCATTGCAGATATCCGGCATCGGCACGCTGCTCACGGGGGTGAACTTCTTCGTCACCATCCTGAAGATGCGCACCGAAGGCATGACGCTGTTCAAGATGCCGGTGTTCACCTGGAATGCGCTGTGCACCTCGGTGCTGATTCTGGCGGCATTCCCGATCCTCACCGCCACCCTACTGATGCTGACCCTGGACCGCTATCTGGGCATGCATTTTTTCACCAACGAGGCGGGCGGCAACCCGATGATGTACGTGAACCTCATCTGGGCCTGGGGGCATCCGGAGGTGTACATCCTGATCCTGCCCGCGTTCGGGGTGTTTTCCGAGATTGCCGCCACCTTCAGCAGCAAGCGGCTGTTCGGCTACGTGTCGCTGGTATGGGCGACCATCGCGATCACCGTGTTGTCGTTCATCGTGTGGCTGCATCACTTTTTCACTATGGGCGCGGGGGGCAACGTCAACGCGTTCTTCGGCATCATGACGATGATCATCGCGGTGCCGACCGGGGTGAAAATCTTCACCTGGTTGTTCACCATGTACCGCGGCCGCGTGCGCTTCGAAACGCCCATGCTGTGGACCCTGGGCTTTATCGTGACCTTCAGCATCGGCGGCATGACCGGGGTGCTGCTGGCGGTGCCCGGGGCCGATTTCCTGCTGCACAACAGCCTGTTCCTGATCGCGCACTTTCACAACGTGATCATCGGTGGCGCGGTGTTCGGCTATATGGCCGGCCTGACGTATTGGTTCCCCAAGGCGTTCGGTTTCCGCTTGAACGACAAGCTGGGCCGCATCGCCTTCTGGTGCTGGCTGGTGGGCTTTTATTTCGCGTTCATGCCCTCCTACGTGCTGGGTTTCATGGGCATGACGCGCCGTCTCAATCATTTCGACAACCCCGAGTGGCGGCCCTGGCTGCTGCTGGAGCTGGTGGGGGTGGCAATCATCCTCTGCGGCGTGGCGGCGCAAGCCTTGCAATTGTTTGTCAGCATCCGCAACCGTCATCAATACCGCGACCGCACCGGCGACCCGTGGGACGGGCGCACCCTGGAATGGGCCACCGCGTCTCCCCCGCCGCTGTACAACTTCGCCGAGCAGCCCAAGGTCAATGACCTGGACGCGTACTGGGGCATGAAGGAGCGCGGCGTCAGCACCCTGAGCCACACCGACTATCGCAGCATCCATATGCCGCGCAATACCGCATCGGGCCTGGTCATCAGCCTGTTTGCGCTGGTCTGCAGCTTTGCGTTGGTGTGGCACATCTGGTGGTTGGCGGCGTTCGGCCTGGTGGCCTCGGTGGTGGCGTTCGTGGTGCGCAGCTACGACGAAGACACCGATTACTTCGTGCCCGCGCAGGAAGTCGCGCGCATCGAAACGGCCCGTCTCAAAGACCTGGCGGAGGCTTGACCCATGTCCAATATCGTTATGGAAAAAGACATTGCCCATACCCACGAACAAGGGCATGAAGACGCCGGTTCGCTGAGCCTGTTCGGGTTCTGGATCTACCTGATGACCGACTGCATCCTGTTCGCGACCTTGTTCGCCGGCTACGCCGTATTGCGCGACAGCGTGGCGGGCGGGCCGTCGAGCATGGATATTTTCGAACTGCCCTATGTGCTGGCCGAAACCATGCTGCTGCTGTTGAGCAGTATCACCTACGGCTACGCCATGCTCGCCATGAACCACGGCAAGCAACGCGATGTGCTGCGCTGGCTGGGGCTCACGTTCGTATTGGGCGCGGGCTTTATCGCCATGGAGATCAACGAATTCCACCATCTGATCGAAGAAGGCTACGGGCCGGACCGCAGCGGCTTCCTGACGGCCTTCTTCACCCTCGTCGGCACCCACGGCGCACACGTGTTAACCGGGCTGATCTGGATGGCGGTGCTGATGGTCCAGGTCAAGCAACGCGGTCTGACCAGCACCAACGCCACCCGGCTCAGTTGCCTGAGCTTGTTCTGGCACTTTTTGGACGTGGTGTGGATCTGCGTCTTTACCGTGGTCTATCTGTTGGGGGTGGTGTGACATGTACAAGCAAAGCTCGCTTCACAGCAGTGCCGGTACCAGCCATGGCAGCAGTCGCTCCTATCTGGTCGGGTTCCTGGTGTCAGTACTGCTCACCCTGATTCCGTTCGCCCTGGTGATGTTCCCGTCACTGCCGCGCACCGTCACCGCCTGGTTGGTAGTGGCGTTGGGCGCGATACAAATCGTGGTCCACCTCAAGTTCTTCCTGCACCTGGACACGGCCGAAGAACAACGCTGGAACCTGATTGCGCTGATTTTCTCGGCGATCATCATTCTTCTGTTGGTGGGGCTTTCGCTATGGATCATGGACAGTATTCATCACAACATGCTGGCGCACTGAAACACTGGCGGGGGCTGTTCAATACCGCTATCGAGCTCACCAAGCCGGGCATTATTGTCGGCAACCTGGCGTCGGTGCTGGGCGGTTACCTGCTCGCCGCCAGCGGGCATGTGGCCTCGGTGACGCACGGGCTTGCCACACTGCTCGGCACGGCCCTGGTGATCGGTTGCGGCTGTGTCATCAACAACTGCATTGACCGCGACATCGACCGGCGCATGGTACGCACCTGTCATCGGCCATTGGCACTGCGCACCATCAGAGTGTCCACTGCCGCAGGCTATGGGATCGTCCTGGGCGCCTGCGGTTTTGGCTTGCTGTGGGCCGGCAGCAATGCGCTGGCGTGTGGGCTGGCGATGGTCGGGCTGGTGATCTATGCGGGGGTCTACACCTACTGGCTCAAGCGACGCTCCCAGTGGGCCACCTTGATTGGCAGCCTCTCTGGGGCGATGCCGCCGGTGATCGGCTATTGCGCGGTCACCGGGCGGTTTGACCTCACGGCCATGCTGCTGATCGCGGTGTTCTGTTGTTGGCAGATGCCGCATTCACACGCCATCACCGTGATGCGCCACGAGGATTTCCGCGCCGCAGGCCTGCCACTGTTGAGCCTGGCCCAAGCCCATCGGCAGATCCAGGCGTACATGCTGGCCTTCCTCGCCAGCGCCCTGGTGCTGGGCGCGGTGGCGCAGATGGCGGCGTTGTATTTCGTAGTGATGCTCGGGCTGGGGGGTTATTGGCTAACTCTCGCGGCCAGCGGTACACGCCTCGCTGACCCGACCGGCTGGGCACGCAGGATATTCGGGTTTTCGATTGTGTTGGTGCTGGCGCTTGACCTGACGCTGGCGGTGCTGAGGTAGCTTTGTGAGCTGGCACTCAAGGGATGCAATGCTCAAACGAAGATCAACTGTGGGAGCTGGCTTGCCTGCGAAAGCGGTCGTGCTGTAACAGCTGTAGTGACGGACACACCGCTTTCGCGGGCAAGCCCGCTCCCACAGTCTGAGCGCGTTGGCCTGCTCGATCAGGCATCGAGCACTGCACGGATTTTCCGGGGAAGGTCAGCAGGCTGATACGGCTTGGGAATCAACTCGAACGCATGCACCTCTATCTCCGCGCGGGCCAGCGCATCTTTCGCATAGCCGGTGGTCAGCAAGATCCTGATGTGCGGATACAAGCGCGACACCTCCCGCGCCAACGCCGCGCCATTCATAGCGCCGGGCATGATCAAGTCACTGAACACCAGGTCATACGTCGCCTGTTTGAGCATGCCCAATGCCTCGGCGGCATTGAGGGCGATGTCGGTGTGGTAACCGTAGTCAGACAGAATGACCTGCGCCAACTCGGCCACCTCGGGCCGGTCCTCCACGATCAGGATGCGTTCGTTACCTTGCGGTGAGATGGCTGTGGGGGTCTGCTCGACCCACAGCTGGCTGTCATCTGCAGGAAAGTACAAGCGAATCGTCGTACCGATGCCCGGGTCTGAATGAATCCGCGCCGTGCCGCCCGATTGCTTGACGAAGCCATACACCATCGACAACCCCAGGCCCGAGCCCTGGCCTTCTTCCTTGGTGGTGAAGAACGGCTGCATGACTTTGTCCTGAATACCTGCGTCGATGCCGTTGCCGTTATCGGAGACCGAAATACTCACGTAACAGCCCTCGGTCAACCCATCCCGCTCGGCACCGAGATCGCCGGGCACCTGGACGTTGCAGGTCTTGACGGTTACCGTCGGGTCAGCACGCCCGTGCAAAGCATCCTGGGCATTCGATAACAGGTGCTGCACTGCCAGTTCCGCCTGGACCGGGTCGATGCGGCAATTCCACAAATCGTCGGCAAGCTCCACATGCAACTCGACACCCTTCAGCGCACGCGCCATGAAGTCGGGGCGACCGAGCAAACTGTTCAAGTTGATCACCCGACTGTCGAGCCGTTGCTTGCGCGAAAACGCCAGCAACTGCTGGGTCAGGGTCTGAGCTTTTTGCGCCGCTGCCCTGGCACGGCTGGCACTGTTGACGATGCGCTGCGGATCGCTACCGGGGCGCTTGGCGCTCTGCTGGATCAAGTCGAGATAACCCATCATCACTTGCAGCAGGTTATTAAAGTCATGGGCGATGCCACCGGTCAGTTGCCCCAGTGCTTCCAAGTCTTGTGCGCGACGCACGCGCTGTTCAGCGTCGTGGCGCCGGCTCACGTCCAACTGCGAGGCGAAAAAATACACCAGCTGCCCACGTTCGTTGAACAACGGCGAAATGAACAGCTCGTTCCAGAAGGTCGAGCCGTCTTTGCGGTAATTGAGCACCTCGACACAGGCTTCATGGTGCTGCTCAACCGCGCGCTGCACCTGGTGCAGCGCGTTTTTATCGGTTTGGGGCCCTTGCAGGAACCTGCAATTGCGTCCGATCACTTCGTCCAGTTCAAAGCCTGTCAGGGTCAGGAACGCCTGGTTGGCAAAGATGATCGGGTTATCAGGCCCGGCGGGGTCGGTCACGATCATTGCACTGTGGCTGGCTTGCATGGCCGCAAAGAACAGGTCTTTGCGGCTGGCAGACAGCATTGCCAATTCCATACCGTCGACCACAGGCTTCTTCTTTGTCGCCAAGGTTCACCTCCAGATACGTGGTACGTGTTCCATGGACCGTGAAAACGCTGCGCAGTGCCATCTTGTGCCGAGCGGACGCGGCGCCGTAAGGTTGGGCGCCGCGTGACTTGGATCATGGTTCAGGTTTTGGCTGCAGCCCCTTGCCCAGATCAGCGCCGGTGGTGGGGTCGCTGGTGGGGTCCGAGAGCGTGCGGATTTTCATCGCGCTCAGCACCGCTTCATCGTCGGCGTCCAACTGCACGCTGGCGGTGCCGTCACCGCCATCGACCGCCGGTTGTGGGTTTTCCACAAACTCCCAACCGTCACCCTGGTTCCAAGGCCCGCGCAGGTTCTCCGCGCCTTGGGACATGTTGAAGTACACCTGCGTGAACTCCGGTTTGCCCGGCAACTTGCCCTGGGGAAAATTCGGCTGGATCGCATGCAGCGCTTTTTCGAAGGATATCTGGTGAGCGATTTCCCGCGTCATCAAAAACCCCAGCGCGTCTTTTACACCCGGGTCATCGGTGACGTTCATCAACCGCTCATAGACAATTTTGGCCCGGGCTTCGGCGGCGATATTCGAGCGCATGTCTGCGGTGGGTTCACCAATAGTGTCGATGTAGGCGGCGGTCCACGGCACGCCGGCAGAGTTGGTCAACGGCGAACCCGCCCCGTACAGCAGGCTGGTGATATGCGAGTCATTGCCGGCGCCATTGAGGGCACGATACAACTCGCCCTCCTCTTCCACGCCTTCGGCCATTCGCCCCTTGGCGCCCTTGTTGAGCATGACGATGATGGAGCCGACGATCTCCAGATGGCTGAGTTCTTCGGTGGCGATGTCCATCAGCAAATCTTTGCGCCCCGGGTCGTCTTCCGCCAAGGCTTGGGTGAAGTAACGGGATGCTGCCGCCAACTCACCTTGGGCACCGCCAAACTGCTCGAGCAAAAGGTTGGCCAGGCCCGGATTGGGCTCGGCGACGCGGACGGTGTATTGAAGTCGCTTGTTATGTAGAAACATGAACAAATCTCCTCAGGCTTACGGAAAAAGGCGCCCTGCTGGAATGCGCGCCTACCTTGCATGGGAAGTGGCCTACGCGTGGAAAATTTCAAAATAAACCAGCGCATCACGACCAGCGGTAATGCGCTGCAGGCCAAGCGAAACGGCGCTTGTAGCGCAGTTCTCTCAATCGGCGCCGTCGTTTTCCGACTCGGGCACGGCGTCGATGCCGGGCGTACCGCTGGCGGGTTTGACGCTGGCGTCAGCGGGTGTCGCGGCGCTGTCGGGATGGTCCCAATCGGTGGTCGCGTTGGGGTCTTCGTCGCGCCCGGCAGTGCCAATGACGCAACCGTCTTCATTGGGTGCGTCCGCATGCTCGAGCGGCCGGTACTGTGGGTTGGATGGGTTGTGTTTCATGGCTGAAAAGCTCCCGTTCACAGGTTAGGAACCTGGTTGGAACCACACCCTTTTTTGGAGTGCGACGAAAAAGACGAATGGCAGGACCGTTAACTAAGCCAGCCGTTTCGATCTTGTTAATGCCCAAGCGCTGACCGGTTCCAAAAGTTATACGAAGCGGCACATCAACCAAGTTTCTGTATAACTTTTCAAGCCAAATTACCGTTCGTCGCCAGGTAGAAAAATCGGTAAAACATTTCTCAAATGGCCAATATCGGAATAAGTGTCCGTTGTGAAACGGCCAACTAACGAAACGCTAACTTAGCGACTGGAGAACTATCATGACTACAGGTAATAAAAACCCGGGCAACTTTGCCAATGATCGCGAAAAAGCCTCCGAAGCCGGTAAAAAAGGCGGCCAAGCGTCGGGCGGCAATTTCGCCAACGACCGTGAAAAGGCCTCCGAAGCAGGTCGCAAGGGTGGCCAGCACAGCCACGGCGGCGGTCGGAAGTCGGGTTCTTGAGTAACGGCAGGAGGGGCAGCCTGGCTGCCCCTTCAAACCTGATAGGTTGAACGCTGCGCAATTAATCTTCCCAACACCTTGCCCAATTAACTTAGCAACGAGCGAAACTCAGGATGAGTTTCAAGTAGAGGCTTTCGACGCTAAGTTGTGGACGACCCTTCTTACAAAGCCATTACCTTGCCAGTATTTACGCCCCGTCATTATGAGCTAGCCTTATCGCGCTGAGTCCTTTATGCGGTGAACTCATGGATACGTTAACGAAAACCGAGATCGAAACGGCCCTGTCCGCTCGCCTTCCCAAGTGCGCGGTCAAGTGCGCGCTCAACGCGGACGGCAGCCTTTCAGTCACTGTAACGGCGCACGGTATGGACCAATTCACCATCGCGAACATCAACCGCGCCCACTATCACGGTGTCTCGGGGATCAACCGGCTTGTTCGAGAAATACGTGAGGAAATGGTCATAGCCAGGCAGTCTTTCTGGCTGTCATCGGTGGGGTAACCGATATGCCGGACTCTACGGACGCAACGCTACAACCGGTCAAAATTGAATATTTGCAGGACACGCTGTTCGGTGTGAATCCGCTGGCCAGCGAATGCATGGGGCAGCTTGTGCGCACTGCGCCCGGCTTGCAGTTGCGACTTGCGCCGCCATGGCCAGGGCAGTTGCTAAAAGCCCACAGGATTACCTTTGAATGGGACGGTCAGGTCTGTCGTGGCGTGGTGCAGCAGGTTGAAACCTTGACCAACGGCGACTTGCTGCTGGACATCGAACCGCAGCCGTAAACGCGCGCACTTGGCAGCATTAGGCGCGTTCACCCGCCATCGCCCGCTGGTGAAAATGCGGCAGCCATTTCAACGCGTGAAGGGAAGCGGCCAACTGCACCTGCTCACGGGAGCCCATGAAGCGTTCCTTGCGACTGAACACACTCAGCGCTCCCCCATTTCGATAGGCCCAGGCGAAACAAACGGTGCCTGGAGGAATGCCATCAATTCCATCCGGCCCCAGCAGGCCCGTGGTCGCTACCGCTACATCCGCAGGGCTGTCGCGCAGCGCGCCGTGAGCCATTTCCTGGGCGACCTCACAACTGGTGAGATTGAAGGTATCGATGGTATAGCGACGCACGTTCAACAACCGCTGTTTCGCCTCTGGCGAATACACCACGTACCCGCTTTCGATCCACGAGCCACTGCCGTCGACCTGCGAAAGCAAGGTGATGATCTTGCCAGCGGTACACGACTCGGCCGTCGTGACGACCAACTGATGGTGCTTGAGGTATTCAACGATAGAAGCAGCGACCGACATGCTGAGTGCTCCTGTGCAAGAGGGATTTGCTCATTGATTTTTGTCAAAAAAAACGATTTGTAAAAAAGAATTTCGAAATTCTGTTGGGGTCTACAGAGGAAGATCCCCCTAGGAGACAGCACCATGAAATTCGCGAAATTCTGCCAGAAACTCTCCAACCAGGCGGGCAGCTCAAAAACCTTTCTGACGGCCGTCAGCTTGATAGCTGTCTGGGCGCTCACCGGGCCTTACTTTCATTACAACGACACCTGGCAGTTAATCATCAATACTTCCACCACCATCATCACCTTCCTGATGGTGTTCCTGATCCAGAATACCCAGAACCGCGACAACGATATTCTTCATCTGAAACTGGACGAGCTGATTCGTGCCACCAAAGAAGCTCACAATGCGGCGTTGAGCCTGGATAAGCTCGGGTCGCACGACCTGCAAAAATTGCGTGAGCAGTACAGCAAGCTGGGGCAACCCAAGCCGGTCGACGACATCAAGCAGGAGAAGAATTCTTCAAGCGGCCCAATCTGAGCCCTACGCCGGCCAGCGTACCTTGCGCCCTTGCACAACGTTGTAGGGATCGATGGTAACCATGATGCGAAGCGAACCCGCTCCAACGATTTGATCGCAGGGCGTCAGGTAGATAGGTGTCGACTGTCAGGCCGTCATCGCAGGCAAGCCAGCTCCCACAATTTGATCGCGGGGCCTCAGGTAGGTAGGTGTCGGCTGTCAGGCGGCCTTCGCGAGCAAGCCCGCTTGTATGCTAGGACTTGAAGGGAGGAGAAGGGACAAAGCCCGATTCTGACTGTTGACGCAGTACAGACCGTGGGAGATTTCGCCCCTCCTCCTTTCACCCAAGCGCC